>DAHUXF010000286.1 GCA_027307295.1 Acidobacteriaceae bacterium | reverse complement strand
TCACCAAGTCAGCCGTAATGCGATAGCGCTCGCTGCCCACGGAACTGACAATGATGTCCGCCGAGCGCATGAAAGCATCGTGGTCCACTTGGCGCGTGTAGCGGTGGCACCAGATGGCGGTAGAGTTGCACATTCTTCCGCCCAGCATATGGTGAATGGGCTTGGCGGTAATATCATTGCGGCCCACAATCACCGCAACTTTGCCTTCCGTCTCAACGCCATAAAACGCCAGCATGCGCCGGACCGCCAGCGCCGTGGCCGGCAGATGCAAAATGTTATTTTCCTGCGCTCGATACAGTTCCGGAACCGTAGAGCGGGAGATGCCGTCAACATCTTTGGGGCCGCTGACGGCGTCAAAAACATCGAACTTGTTCAGGCCGTTCAAAGGCGATTCAATATGGCGCGGCAGCGGCAACTGCACCAGAATGGCATGGACCTCAGGATTTTCATCCAGGCGTTTTACTGCATCGCGCAGCTCGCCGGCGGTAATGTGATCGTCAAAGGTGTGCAGGCGGGCGTTCATGCCCAAACGCTCGCAGAAATCCATCTTCTTCCTGACGTAGCGCTGGGAAGCAGGGCTTTTCCCCACCAACACCACGTCCAGCCGGGGGATGATGTTGCGGGATTTGAGGGTTGCAACTTCGGCGCGCACGCGTTGCTCAATGGCATCAGCCACCGGCTTGCCGAACATAATTTCAGCCATGGTCACTATTATAGAGAGTCCCGCCTGTGGTCCCATGATGAATGAAAAGATGAATAAAAATTTCACCACCGGGCATGAAGGCCGGGCAACAGATGCGTCCCAATAACAACGAAACGGTTAAGGCCGCAGGATGTCGTAGGCGATATCCACAATCCGCTGCGTGCGCCGGTCCAGGATGATGACGTCCATGCCTAGGGTGACGCGACGGCAGGAATCCGGCACCGGAGGCAAGCGGCGTTCCAGGTCTACCGGCAATGGCTGAACACGTTTTTGCAGTCCTGGGGGCAACGTACCGTCCCGCTCCAGATGTTTTTGCAGTCCAGGCGGCAGGTTGCCATTGCGCTTGGCTAGTCCGGGCGGCAGGTTTGAGTTGCGGTCCTGATAATATCCGCGGATGATGTCACGGTCATGCACGGTGAAAACGATTCGAACGCCGCGCTTGCCGCCATGCTCGTCTCTATCTCTGTCCCGATCATGGTCCCGGTCACGGTCTCGATCTTCGTCGTTGTCGTCGTCCTGGTCAGCGTGTTTGTTGTGTCCTTTGCCGTGGCCATTGCCCTGGGCAACGCCCATGGACGATGCCATCACCACAAAAATCAATCCGCAAATTGTTATATGCAGCAGCCGTTTCAGCACAGCACCCTCCAGGTGTTTCCTTGAAAACAACAATACTCTAAAAAAGCGGCCAGGCCCCTGCACGATGGTGAACATCCTAAGTAATGAGCCCCAAGCATACTTACTTAAAGGACACTTACTTGGAGGCAAATTGAAAGATGTTCAAAGATTGCTCTCGGCGGCTTAAGCCGGACAGTTCTGTAGTAGCAGCACCGCAGCATAAATGGCTGCGCCACCCTCTGCGGTGACAAAACACCGCAACTCGTTACAAAAATATTTTTCACTAAAGTAACGCTCTTCTTACTTGAATTTCACTTGAGCGCAAAGACATAATGAGCTCCCCTTTGGCTTCCCTTTTCACGCTAGGAGCAGCCATGTCAAAACATCAGAGTACGCAAGCAGCATCCTCGGCAGCGGGCGCAAAGCGCGCCGAGGACACTTCCTCTGCCAAAAACCTGACCAGCGTCCCGCCAGCCGAACCGCCAAAATCGTGGTGGCAGCGCAGGCCCAGATGGCACAGGATCACCGCCCATCTGTTTCTTTTTCTGATTGTTCTGGTGGCGCTTAACTCCGGCCTCTCACGGCTGGCCGACTCCTGGGATGTCGGCTCTGCGTCCTGGTTTTCGCATTTCAAGGGCAGCTCCACAACCTGGCAGTTGCAGCGCGGCGCCGCCATCATGGACCATCCGAACCAGTTTGGCGACCAATACTCTTCCGTCCGTTACCTGGACCAGAAATGGTCGCCCGCAGACAGCCTCTGGTTTTACAACACCACGCAAGGCTCTGACCTGCTTCCCTACGATTTCTTTATGGCCCTGGCAGAGCCGAAAACCGGAAAGCTGTTCCGCTCAGATGACAATCTTTATTCCTACGGCTATCTGCCACAGACCTCTACGCGCAGCAATCCCGATGCTCTGCCGATTGGCTTCGTCAAAGACACATACATCGGCAAAGAGTATCTGGGCTTTACCTGCGCCGCATGCCACACCGGGCAGGTGAACTATAAAGGCATTGCCATGCGGATTGACGGCGGCCCAGCAGGCAGCGACATGGAGTCATTTATCAAGGACCTGAAAGCAGCCATGGTGGCCCTTGAGGCCAATGCCGCCGCCCGCGCGCAATTCGTGAAGCGCGTGCTTGCTCGCGGCAATTACTCTTCCGCTGACGCCGTGGAAAAAGACCTGGTGAACTATACCCGCCGCCTATCAATGTATGTGATGGTCAACTACAGCCCTACACGCTATGGTTATTTCCGCCTGGATGCTTTTGGCCGCATTTACAACCGCGTATTGGAGCACATCCTTACACTGGACCAGGTGAAAGCAGCGCTGGAAACCATGGTGAAGGAAGGCGACCTGACGCAGGCTGAACTGGATGCCATCATCCATTACAACCATGGCGACAACGTGCTGACCGGCAAACAGCGCGACCATCTGCTGTTCCGCCTGGCGCAGATGTTGACTCCCAGGGAACAGGTGACGTTGAGCAAGAAAATCTTCAACACCGCCAATGCTCCCGTCAGCTATCCCTACCTGTGGGACACGCCGCAGCATGATTACGTGCAATGGAACGGCATTGTGCAGAATGCCGGCCTGGGGCCCATTGGCCGCAATGCCGGGGAAGCTATTGGCGTGTTCGGAACGCTGGACTGGTCGCAGGAGCCGGGCATCTCCCTGGCCTCGGTGATCAGCGGCCAGAGCTTCAAAGGGCCGCACATTGATTTCAAATCCTCCGTCAACGTGCATAATTTGCGCCTGCTGGAGCATCATCTGGAATCTCTCCAGTCTCCCGTATGGCCGCAGGATATCCTGCCCCGCATTGATGTGGAGCGCAGCCGCCGGGGAGAGCTTTTGTTCACCGAGCACTGCGCCAGTTGTCACGCGAACATTGACCGTTCTGATCCCAACCGCCGCATTGTGGCCAACATGACCAGGCTTGATGTCATCGGCACCGATCCCACGATGGCGCTCAACGCCACGGAATATAAGGGGCTGAGCGGCTTTTTGCGTAATCAGTACACCACGTCCGGCGGCGGGCCGGTGCTGCTTAATGAGAAGGCGCCCGTTGCCGCGCTGTTGAACAAGGCCACGCTCAGCGTGGTTGCCACGCCCAGCGCCAACAAGAATTTTATCCACCGCGGACTGGATTGGGCGGACGACTTGCTAACGTCATTTCTGAGTAATGACATCAAGCCATCCATCAAGCAGGGAAATTACGACCCTGACACCACGGCCAGCCCCTATGCCTCATTGCGTGCTTACAAATCACGTTCTTTGAACGGAATCTGGGCCACTGCGCCTTATCTGCACAATGGCTCCGTGCCTTCGCTCTATGAACTCCTGTTGCCCAAAGCGCCGCCGGACCAGCAGGGAGCAAAAGGCGGCAAGAAGCCCAGCTCGCCTGATGCTGAATACCGTCCTGACAGATTCATGGTTGGCTCGCGCGAGTTTGATCCGGAAAAAGTAGGCCTGAAAAGCAGCGGTTATGACGGATTTCTTTTCAATACTGACTTGCCCGGCAACAGCAATGCCGGCCACGAATACGGCACCGTAAGAAGAACACTGCCCGATGGCCGCGTGCTGGAGCCCTTGACCCGCGAACAACGGCTGGACCTGGTGGAATATCTGAAAACTCTGTAATGTCCGGTTCCGTCGCGCGGAGCGCGGTAAAGGAGATTGACCATGAGCGCACAGGCAAGCCCTATACCTGCCAGTATCTGGAACAATTTGTCGCAGCCGCAGATTGTGAATGGGATGTATCTATGCTAGCCGGGGACGAAGAAGCAATTAACACACACACAGGGTTTTCAAGATCGTTGATCCTCTATTGAAGTTCAGCGCGCCAGCGCGAAACAATGGTAGCCCAGCGCGGCAGCGCTGGGTACACGTAGAAGCAGACAAGCGCCGGAGGCGCGACACTAACCAAAAATAAATTTCGGATCAAATGGAACGTTGTGCTTATGATTGCGGCAGATTCCGGCGATGTACGCCCGGATCTTTGGCTGTAAAGCTTTTCAATTAGCTGTCGTCGTTCGGTGCTAAAAATGGTAATAATATACTTGGCAAAATGAAATAATTTCTCGCCTGTTTCGCCATTTTTTCGTTGCTTCTAATTCAGTGTGAAGATATAAGCGGAATCGAGGC
>DAHUXF010000285.1 GCA_027307295.1 Acidobacteriaceae bacterium | reverse complement strand
GACCTTGTTCGCCATCTGGCTGCAATTGAACGTTATATGTACGCGGAAAACGCACAGTTCAGGCCCAGCCGCTATCCCGGACACGGCAAAGAACTGGCAGAGGGAGCCGAGCAAGTGCTGGCTTACTTCAACCGGATGCACCAGGAGTCCATGGAAATTTTCAGCCAGCTTACTCCCGGCGATCTGCAAAAGAAGTGCGTAACGCCCGGCGGGGTATCCATTACTTTATGGAAGTGGCTGCGGGCCATGGTGGAGCATGAAATCCATCATCGGGCGCAAATCTACGTTTATCTGGGAATGCTGGGCATTTCCACGCCGCCGATTTATGGGATGACATCCGAGGAAGTAAAGTCGCGGAGCAGCGCCTGAATCTGATGCCCGTTGCCTATCTTACTCTTGAGATTCATATTGAAGGCGCGCATTCGCTGAAGGACAAGCGCCAGGTGGTGCGGAGCCTCAAAGACCGCCTGCGCAACTCATTCAACATCTCCATTGCGGAAATTGAAGCCAATGATCTGTGGCAACGGGCCACGCTGGGCGCGGTCAGCATCTCTGATTCCCGCGATTATCTTGAAGGGCTGATGCGCAACGTGGAGCGTGAAGCTGTGCGCCTGGCCAACAACGCAGGCGCTGAGGTGGTGGACAGCTTTCTGGATTATCTGGAGATGGAGCCCTGAAAGATGTGCGGGACCGGACCCCTTCGCCTACCCCAGCCAGCCAGGTAGAGTCTCAGTTTAATTAAAAAATATTGACACCTGTGGTCCTGAGCGCGAGCTCGCGGCGAAGCCGAGAGTGAGTGCAAGTCGAAGGATCCCGATAATGCTCTCCTGCTGCGCATGCAGATTCAGGGAGTTCTCTTCCATAACATTTGCATCTGAAGCTGCTGGATTACCGGCGAAAATAGCTCGGTAGAACTCCCTGGTGCGGCATGGCAAAGGCAAGACTGTCGAAATGGTTCGACTCGCCCTCTCCCTTCGCAAGCTCAGGTCGTTGGGCTTCGCTCACCAAGACAGAGGGGGAGCTGTAGTTTTCAAACTGAGACACTGGCAGCTGATGACACAATTTCCTGAGCTCGCAAAATCTTGGTACGATGGAGAGTTGTATCTTCAGAAAGGCAGTTACTGTCTGAATGGCGGCAAAAGTCTTTAAAAACTTCATCGGCGGCGAATGGGTTGAGTCCCACACCGGCCAGACCTACGAAAACCTTAATCCCGCTGATACCCGGGACATTGTCGGCGTGTTCCAGCGTTCTGACAAGCGCGATGTTGACGATGCTGTCTCCGCCGCTCGCACGGCATATGAGCGGTGGCGGCTGGTGCCTGCCCCCAAACGCGCGGAAATCATCTACCGCGCCGGCGAAATTCTTCTGGAACGCAAGGAAGAGTATGCGCGCCTGATGACGCGGGAGATGGGCAAAGTCCTGAAAGAGACCCGTGGCGACGTTCAGGAAGCCGTGGACACCGCCTACTACATGGCCGGAGAAGGCCGCCGGCAATTCGGCGCGACTGTCCCCTCAGAGCTTCCCAACAAGTTCGCCATGGCGGTGCGCATGCCCATCGGCGTGTGCGGCATGATTGCGCCGTGGAATTTCCCCATGGCAATCCCATCATGGAAGCTGCTGCCTGCCCTGGTCTGCGGCAATACGTGCGTGATTAAGCCGGCGGAAGACACTCCTCTCTCAACTTTGAATTTGTTGAAAGCCCTCACGGACGCCGGACTTCCCAAAGGCGTAGTCAATGTTGTGACCGGCTTTGGGCCTGAAGCCGGAGCGCCGATTGCGGAGCATGCGGATGTCCAGGCCATCTCCTTTACCGGATCAAGCGAAGTAGGGCGCATTGTGGGTGAGACTGCCGCGCGTAGCTTCAAACCTTGCTCTCTTGAAATGGGCGGAAAGAACGCCATCATCATTCTGGATGACGCCAATCTTGATCTCGCTCTGGAAGTAGTTTTGTGGGGGGCCTTTGGCACCACCGGCCAACGCTGCACGGCTGCCAGCCGCGTGATTGTGCAGAAGGGCGTTTACCGCCAGTTTGCTGACCGGCTCATCTATCGGGCACAGCGTTTGAAAGTGGGCAATGGACTGGATGAGAGCGTGGAGATGGGGCCGCAGATCAACGAACAGCAGGTGGCCACTACGGAAAAATACGTCCAGATTGGCAAGAACGAAGGCGCGAAAATTGAGGCCGGCGGCAAGGCGCTTAACACGCCTGACCATGCGCATGGCTGGTTCTTTGAACCTACCTTGTTTACAGACGTAGATGAGAAGATGCGCATTGCCCAGGAGGAAATCTTTGGGCCGGTGCTCAGCCTCATCCCGGTGGACACATTTGATAAGGCCATTGAGATTGCCAACGGCGTTCAGTACGGGCTTTCTTCCTCAGTGTACACGCGGGATGTCAACAAGGCCTTTCGCGCCATGCGCGATATCTATGCCGGCATTACTTACGTCAACGCGCCAACCATTGGAGCAGAGGTCCACTTGCCCTTTGGCGGCACCAAGGCGACCGGCAATGGACATCGTGAGGGCGGGCTGGGCGCTATTGATTTCTATACGCAATGGAAATCCATTTACATTGATTTCTCTGACCGGCTGCAACGCGCACAAATTGATACCGCTGAGTAAGGCGCCGATGCATCCCTGCGGCTGAGCGGGGGCATGGAAATCGAAAGTCTCTCCCGTTCGGATCGTCATGGACGCCACCGTGCTGGCAGAGCACGGCTTATAATGTGACGCATGGCTCGCATGAACTTGCGCGAAAGGCCTGTGAGCCGCACCTGTGCCCGAACAGAAAACGGACAATAACAAACGTTCACGTCCCCTCCGGCAGCGGCGCGCCCTGTGGATACCGCTGGCCTTGGGCATGGTCCTGCTATTCGGCCTGGTTTTTTCCCAGCAGGCTTTCAATCTCAAGCTGCTGCAGCCTGACTCTGCCGGGCAAACACTGGCGCTGGTGGCGCTTTCCGCACTGGTCTTCCTGCTGCTGGTGGTGCTTACCTTTGTTCTGTTCCGCAACCTCCTGAAGTTGTATGCAGAGCGCAGGCTGGGCGTGCTGGGATCGCGCTTCCGTTCCCGCATGGTCATTGCAGCGCTGGTGCTTTCCTTTGCGCCCGCGCTTTTCATGTTCATGTTTTCTTACGGGTTGATGAACCGTTCCATTGACAAGTGGTTCTCCAGCCCGGTGAATGCGCTGCAACAGGATTCCGGCCGCGTAGCCGCGCTGCTTTCCACCTACGCCGGAGACAATGCCCAGCAGGAGGCGCTGGAACTTGCCGCCTCACCTGACGTACAGCATGCTTTTGAAACCGCAAACTATACTGGCGTGCTGCATGAATTCCGCCGCCATCAACAGACCTTGCAGGGCGGCTTTGCCCTGGCCATTCGCGACGGCGATCTGGTGGCCAGCTGGAATGCGCCGCGTCCCTGGCCCGTGCTGCGCCAGTCATTGCCCGATCTGCAAAAAGTCCTGGCGGCCCCGCAGAAATGGACTTACCTGAAAACGGAATATCTGCTGGCTTCATCACCGGCGGGAGACTCCGGAACAATTCTTGTCGGGCTTCCCTTGCCTGCGGACTTTTCATCTACCCTGGCGCAGATCAACCAGAACCAGCAGGACTACCGCACGTTGAGCCGCGCGGCCAAGCGCATTCGGGTGCTGTATATCACTCTGCTATTGCTGCTGACCGTACTGGTGCTTTTTGTGGCCACATGGCTGTCATTGTTTGTGGCCAAACTGGTTACGCGCCCCGTGGAAGCGCTGGCTGAAGCGACGCGGGAAATCTCTCTCGGCCATCTTGGGCATCGCGTGGAAGTTTCCGCTGCTGACGAACTGGGGGAGCTGGTTTCTTCTTTCAACATGATGGCCAGCGAGCTTGAATCGAGCCGCCAGGAGATTGAGCAGTCCGCGCTTGCGCTGAGCCAGAGCAACATGGAGATCGAGCAGCGCCGCCGCCACATTGAGACCATTCTGGAAAGCATTCCCACCGGCGTGCTCTCCCTGGACCCGCAAAGGCGTGTGACCCACAGCAATGCTGCCTTCGGGCGGATGTTCTGGCCCAATGGCGAGACGCCCAGGCTGGGCGCTACCTTGCGCGAGGTGTTCTCTGCTGAAACCGCTGCGGACCTGGAGCATCTGCTGCGCCGGGCCGACCGCATGGCGGTTGCGCCAGCGCAACTGGAAATCCCTCTGGAAAAAGAAAAGCTCAATGTGAGCGTCACTGTTTCCTCTGTGCAGCACGGACGGCAGCGCCTGGGCTATGTGATTGTCTTTGAAGATTACAGCGAACTGCTGAAGGCGCAACGCGAGGCCGCCTGGCGGGAAGTGGCGCGGCGCGTGGCGCATGAGATCAAGAATCCGCTCAATTTCGTCAATAACTTCTCAGCGCTGTCGACCGAATTGATCGAGGAGTTGAACGACGCGTTGAAATCGGCTCGCTTTGATGGAAAGGCGCGCGAGGAGATCGATGAG
>DAHUXF010000284.1 GCA_027307295.1 Acidobacteriaceae bacterium | reverse complement strand
GCGCAGCCCATCACTGACAATCCTCTGGGCGATGGCACCGGCGCTCCCTGCAGTGCCTCCAACTCGCTCACTCGCGTGGTGAATGGCATTGATTGCGGACGCAACCACCTGCGCAAAGACAACGCCTTTTTTACCTTTGACTGGCGCACGTTGCGTCCCTTTCACTTTGGCGACAAGTATGTCTTAACCCCCATGGTGGAAGTGTTTAACAGCTTCAATAACCGCAACAACGTGAATCCCCTGGTGACGCCGGGACTGTTCAACTTTGACGGCTTCCTGCGCCAGGGTGTGGGTGATCCTTTGCAGGCCCAGGTCTCGGTCAAATTCGCCTTCTGAGCAAGGCGTGAGAGTGCGGGAAAAAGAAGCGAGGGCCGAATCGCAGCAGAATACATATGTGCTGCCTGACGGCCCTCATAAACTCCGGGGACTCGCCGCCTGGCAGAGGGAGATGGCCGCGAATCAACGCGAAGCGCGCGAATTAGAAGACAACTTCGACCTATGATTTCTGTCACTTCAACAGTTTCTCTGCGCCTCCTGGTCTGTGGTGATCGAAGTTGCCGCAGGATGTGCTAATTGCCATTTGCCATTGGCCAACTGCTTAAATCGTTCATCCCATAAAATCACGTGGCATTTTTTTCTTCATGTTCCTTCGTGTCCATTGTGGTTCATATCAGGAAAACTATGAGCCGTGACGCTTGTTTTGGCGCTTCACAGTCCTTGCTCTCTCGCGCTCGCATCGGGCTAGTTTAGTGTCTGGCGGCGCTGATGTTGTCTTTCACCACTTCTCCGCCCTTCATCACAAAACCCACATTCTCCAGCGCCCGCACGTCCTGTAACGGATCGGCAGAGACAGCGATCAGGTCGGCGAATTTTCCGGTTTCCAGGGTGCCCACGTCCTTGGCGCGTCCGATCAGGTCCGCCGCGCTGCTGGTGGCTGCGCGAATGGCCTGTGCCGGCGTCATACCAAATTTCACCATGTAGAAAAACTGCTTGGCATTGTCGCCATGCGGATAGACGCCGGCATCGGTCCCGAATGCCATCTTAGCGCCGCCCTTCACGGCATGCTCAAAGTTTTCCCGTTGCAGCCGCCCGATCTTTTTTTCTTTCTCCACGTTTTCCGCCGGCAACCCGAACTCAATGGCTTTGCCCAGAATGTAATCGTCGTTGTAGATATCCATCACCAGGTAGACGCCGCGCTCTTTGGCCATGCGGATGCCCTCATCATCAATCAGGCTGGCATGCTCAATGGAATCGATTCCCGCCAGGATCGCATTCTTGATCCCTTGCGTTCCATGGGCATGCGCGGCGATCTTGCGCCCGGCCATATGCGCTTCTTCCGCCGCAGCCTTTAATTCTTCCAGCGTGAACTGCGGCGCACCCGGACTATCGCCCTTGGAAAGAACACCTCCCGTAGCCAGTATCTTGATCACGTCCACGCCGTATTTCACCTGCGCGCGAACCACGTGGCGCACCTGGTCAACGCCATCGGCAATCTGAAAGTCGCGCTCCTGTGGGAACATGTGCACCTGCGTTTGCGGAGAATAATTATTCAGGTCTCCATGGCCGCCGGTGATGGAAATCCCCGGGCCGCTGGCCACAATGCGCGGGCCAACAATAAAACCTTCATTGATGGAGTTGCGCAGATCAACGGCAAGAAAGGGCTCAGAGCCAACATCGCGCACGCTGGTGAAGCCTGCTTCCAGCGTCTTGCGGGAATTCACCACGCCGGCAAATGCGCTCTGGAAAGGCGTGTCCCGGAAACGGTTGATCTCAGCATAGCGGTCGGCGCGCGCTCCCAGATGCGTGTGGCAATCAATGAGTCCGGGCAGCACGGTAGCGTGGGAAAGATCGATCACCGTTGCACCCGCTGGAATAACAACGGAAGCCGCTGTGCCTACGCTCTGAATGCGGTCGCCCACGGCCACAATCACCATGTTCTCCCGCACGTTGTCTCCTGCGCCGTCAAACAAACGACCGGCGCGGATGTAAACCGTCTTAGGCGCGCTAGGCGCTGGCTTCTGCGGCTGAGTGAACGCAGGCAAAATTGTGGTCAAAGCAAAAATAAAAAGCAGCAACCGTTTCATTCAGAGGCTCCTGGAAAAGTAAATCGAGAGTATAACGGAGATCGCGCGTCATCGGTTGATCGCCGACATCGCCGTCATCGAAAAACCACTACTGATTTTTCCTCTGCGCCTGATTTTCCGCGAAAAGTTTATGGCTGACTTATTTGACCGAGTTAGGCAGCCAAGGTAAAGCTTGAGGTAAAGGTTAGTTACGGTTTCGATGTCGGCGATGCGCGATCACCTGATGGCGGCGATCTTACCGGTCAGTTCTGGCCTGCCGTTTTGGAAACCACTAAGACGCGGGAAAAATTGAGCCATATCCGCCAGCGGTCATATTCACGGCTGTGCGAGGTGGCCGTGACCACTGCGTCTTCCACGCTGTTTTTGCCGAAGATCACCTGCAACTTTGTTCCCAGCGGCACCATCGGGCCAATCAGCATGGTGGCATCGCGGTCGCCCACAGGAAGAATCAGGTCGCGCTCCTGAAAAGGAATGCCGGTGCTGGCGACTCCGCGCAGAATCGCGATCGTCCCGCCTTCCGGAATATTGAGCGGCTCCTCTTTACGCGAGCTTTCAACCTCAGGCTTGTTTGCCCCCCGCAAATGCGGCGCGGTTGCGCCGCTGGCAGCGTCACTGCTCACCAGAGTCACGGCGGGCACGCCCAGTTCCCAGTCTTCCGGCGGAAAATAAATTCCCCAGAAGTTTTCCGGGCGGTATAGCTCTATTCCATATTCTTTTTCGCCGGAATCGGCCCAGACCACCTGCCCAACGCGCCATTTATAAGGCGCCAGCATGGCCACCCGTACTTCCATTTTTGGCTCAAGAGGCACAGTCGAGCGAATCTTGGCTCCATGGCGGTTTACCAGGATTGTCTCCGCCGCGCCGCTTACGTGTGAGCCGTCACTCTTCTGGCCGGATACCGCTAAGGCAAGCGAAACCAGGACACGAGAACTTCTGCGGCCCCGCTCATTTGCAATGAGTTGCGCCATATTCTTTCGCTAGAACGCTGAGTTTCACGGACACTATAGAACCCTGGGCCAGTTCCCGCCATATTACTGCAACCCCATCTGTACTCAGCAAAAAGCAATACCGTATTGCCCCAAGGTAACCTGAAAGGGCAACATCGCTGGCACACATCCTACGCTTAATTTTCGCCTTCGCAACAGTTATTTTGCCGGCTCGATGCTCGTCACCAGAATGGTCCCTGTGGCTGCATCCAGTGACCCTTTAACTCTGACCCGCTTGTCGGCAAACCCTGCCGGACGTTCCTGGTCACTGAGCTTATAGATCTTCTTTGTTGCCGCATCGTAAAGGACAAAGCCGTGTTTTCTGGCGCAGCCCTTAACGCAGTTCGCCGGGGAATTTACGCTGGCTTTTTTCATCACTTCATTGTGCGATCCCTTCGCCGCACATTGCCCGTCTGAAATCACCCCGGTAAACGTCTGTTGCGCCACTGCCGTTTTTGCCGCAAGCATCTGCGTCTTCATCTGCGGCTGGGGCTGCGCCGGCAAACCCTGAAGCAATGCCACTGCGAATATCAATGCGATCATTTCCTGTTTCCCTCCGTTACTTAAACTTCATACAAAAAAAGATTTTAGGCCCAGTAGGTTCTATCCAGCGTTCGATACTGAATGGCCTCGGCAATGTGCTTGCCCTCAATCTGCGGATTGCCTTCCATGTCGGCGATGGTGCGCGCGACCTTCAAGATGCGGTCATGCGCGCGGGCGCTCAGCCCCTGCTGCTGCATGGCCCGCTCCAGCATGCGCTCACTATCACTGCCCAGGTCGCAGTACGACCGGATCTGGCGTGAGCTCATCTGCGCGTTTGAATAATTGCGCTCCCCCGCCGAGGCAAAGCGATTCAGCTGGACCTCGCGGGCGCGGACCACGCGTTCACGAATCTGCGCCGAGCTTTCAGCATTGCTGTTGCTGCCGCGCAGTTCCTTATAGTTCACGGCTGGAACGTCAATATGAATGTCGATGCGGTCCATCAGCGGCCCGGAAATTTTAGAAACATACCGCTGGATCATGGTGGGCGAGCACGGGCATTCCCGCTGCGCCGATCCGTGATAACCGCAGGGACATGGATTCATGGCCGAAGCCAGCATGAAGCGCGCCGGAAACGTCAGCGACATCGCCGCCCGCGCAATCGTCACATTGCCGTCTTCCAATGGCTGCCGCATCACTTCCAGCACATTGCGCGGAAACTCCGGCAGTTCGTCCAGGAAGAGAACTCCATTGTGCGAAAGCGACACCTCTCCCGGACGCGGGACCATGCCACCGCCAATCAGCCCGGCATCAGAGATGGTGTGGTGAGGCGAGCGAAATGGCCGCGTGCTGACCAGGCCCGCAGCGGCATCGAGAACGCCGGCCACGCTGTGAATCTTGGTGGTCTCCAACGCTTCTT
>DAHUXF010000283.1 GCA_027307295.1 Acidobacteriaceae bacterium | reverse complement strand
CACAATGCCTTTGTTGCAGTCCGCCTTTGCGCGGGAACAGAGATTTGCAACCGCGCTGGCCGCGCTGCCGGGATTGAAAACGCATTTTGCTTTTCCTGAAATCTGGGAACAGGTTCCAAACTCTCCACTGTCATACTGGATGGTGGCGGCTACAAATCCGCGCGCGGCCATGCCGGAAACCGCCGCCGCTGCAGCGCCATCATTGTTGAATGTTTCCGTTGTGCCCACTAAATAAATAAAGAGCGGATACGTACCCGCTGCTGAAGGTTCGAGCCCAACGATGTTGAAAGTGGTATTGCAGGTTGTGTCGGCGAACCCCTGGCCGTTATAGGTTGCGGTAAAGCTCGTGGTTTGTCCCCAGGTTATCGTGCTCAATGCGAGAATGAGCAGAATGGATACAAAGAAGTGGTGCTTGCAGAAAATCTTCTTCATAGCGTTCTCCTTGCCTATGGAGCATCCACCCTGAATGAATGGGTAAAGCTCGCCGACGATTGTAATATAAAAATAAAAATATATTTTATATTTGAATGTATATATCAATATTCTTATTTATTAATAAAATTCAGGAGTGTCTATTCGCCGCAAGAATGCCCTTTTCGGAGCGGCTCCGTTGGATACTTTTTCGCATAGGCTACAGATACAGCACAGGCCACAGATACAAATAGAGTAGTGCATTGTGATCTGGAAATAGATTGTGTTGCAGCGGCAACGGTGCCAGCAGTGATGTCTACCGTCCTGGGGATTCGTTCCTGTAAACTTTTCCGCCCTTCATCACAAACACCACGCGCCGTACTGCGGTGATGTCCTGAAGAGGGTTGCCGTCAAGGGCGATGATGTCCGCCTGCATTCCTGGAGCGATCAGGCCAATCTCATTCTGCATGTTCAACGATGCCGCTGCGCGTGACGTGGCTGCAACCATCGCATCCATCGGCTCCTGGCCTGCCCTGACACGATCGATCAATTCTTCCGCATTGCGGCCATGCGCTCCGGCAACCGCGTCCGTGCCAAAGACGATCTTCAAATTTTTGGTGGCCAGAGCGTGTTTGAACATTTCCGCAATCACCGGCAATACTTCCTGCATTTTGGCAAAACCGTCTTCGGTGTAGCTGCCTACGCCCAGGAATTTCTGTTTGTTGTCGAGGTAGTTGTGAATCACTAACCCAACCTGAGGATCAAAAAAAGTTCCGTGCTGCGCCATAGCGTCCAGGTCTTCCTGTGTGGCGTAAGTCCCGTGCTCCACCTCGGTACAGCCCGCATTCGCCGCCGCCCGGACAGCTGCCCGGTAAGCATGAACCACGCTGCGCAGGCCCTGCGCTTTTGCCTCTGAACAGGCAGCCTGTAACTGCTCGTCCGTGAGCGTCTGTCCGCCGCCCTGGCGGATACTGCGCGAAGCAAAAATCTTGACCACGTCCGCACCATCGGTCTTGAGCTTTCTGACGGCTTCGCGGATTTGTTCTGGCGTGAGCTTTGGATCTTCAATCGGATTCAGTGCGGTGAGCAGCCGCGGGCCCGGAAGCGCTCCACTGGAAATTGCCTGGCGCAGGTCTTTATCTTCCGGCGATCCCAGGCTTTGAATAGTCGTGAAGCCGGCCATCAAGGTTGCATAAGCATTGCCTGCGGCGGCCAGCGTCGCCTGCGATGGCGTTTCAGTTTTGTCTTCTACGCGGCCATTCGGCCCAAAATGCCATGTGATGTGATCATGCACATCGATCCAGCCCGGCAGCACAGTCAGGCGCCTGAGATCGTAAAACATGACGTCCGCTGTGTGCTTGTCTTTGGCGTTCTGCTCTATCCGCGTGATCTTCCCATCCTGGACGGTAATCTGCGCATTGTGCAGGACGTTGCCTTTGCCATCCAGCAGTGTTCCAGCGTGAATGACAATCAACCCTTGTTGTGCCTGTGCGTTCGCGGCTGAGACCAGAAGAAGAACAAAAAATCTAAGCAGCTTCATGCGGATTCTCTCCAGAAGTGAGCATTGTAACCAATGTCGGCCTTACGCATGGACCAAAGGACACTACACTTACGGCAATTGTGAGACAAAAGGCAAACGGAGAGAATAGATAAAATTTCCTGGAGGCTCCCCGAATGAAGAACTACCTGGTGACATATTTGTGCGCGTGCGCTTTTTTGGCAGGAGCAGGTTCTGCTTTTGCCCAGAGCCAGCCCACAGACGAAATACAAAAAGGTTTTAGCGGATACGAAGCCTTTCAGGGGTCCACCGGCTCTGCCAGCAAGATCTTCAAGCTGGATTCCAATGCAGGGTATGACTTCAACAAGCATTTCGGCATGTTTGCCGGAGTGCCGCTTTATTTTGCCAACGTGCAAACGGTGCAGGTAAATGGGACCACTACCACTACTACCAGCGCCACGAATGGCGGGGTGGGCAATGCTTATGCCGGCTTCGCCTTGCGGGCCCCAGGTAAACAGCTGAACTATGAGGCCGACATTACTGTGGGCGCGCCTACCGGCAGCCGGTCCAAGGGATTCAGCAGCGGCCGCGCCAATGTTGATTGGAACAACCGCTTTGAACATTCGTTTGACAAGTTCACTCCATTCTTTGAAGGCGGCCTGAGCAACTCTGTGCCGGATTCACGCCTGGTGACCCGCCAATTTACATCTCTCGGCATGGTCACTCATCTGGAAGAAGGCGGCGAGTTTGAACTGGTAAAACATTTTTCTGTGGGCGGCTCCGGTTATGAAATTGTCCCTTTTGGCAACCAGAAGATTTTCAGCAAACTGGTGGGCAAGGGACAGACCGTATCCAGCAAAGGCAAAAACAGCTTTGATCAGGCGGCGGTCAGCAGCGGCAACGGACTGACCCGCGAGAACGGATTCAACGGCTGGGTCGGCTTTGATCCCACGCCGGTATGGCGGCTGGAGCTTGGCTTTTCCCGCAGCGCCACGTTTGATGTGAACAGCTTTGCTTTCAATCTGCGGATGAATCTGGGTAAGCTGGCACGGTCACACCGCAATTCCTAAGCAGCGGCGCCAGACTTGGAAAGGTAATTTCCTTCTTCCAGCACCCGGTAGGGAGACACCTGTGGCGTCACCAACGCTTCCACCGGAATAATAAAAGTCTGCTCCAGAGCGTATTGTCCTGACATGGCGGCGTGAGGAACGCCGTCCGTGTAGACCATCCACGCGCTGCCTGGCGGGAACACCAGTTTCTGCCGGGAGGCGTTTTGCTGGAAGTCAGAGCTTTCCTTGAGCCAGTCATGCAGAAACAGCATGAACTCATCATAGGGGGAACGGTCCGGGACGGGCAGTCCGATCTTGCTGGCCAGCCGCGCCAGCGTCCGTCTTGCTCCTGTGGTGGCGGGCCCAATTCTCTTTTTTTGCATCAAGCGGGGCAGGAAGTCATGAAATGGCTCGCCTACATTCCAGACACGTCCCACGGATGGATTAATGTTGACGAAGACCCGCAGGATGCGTCCTCCATGGGTGGGGCGGGAAGGAAACGCATCTACATGCAGAAGATCATTGCGCTTGTGCAGAGGCAGAGCGCGGCCCTGCTCTTCCAGAGGGCGAAAGCTGGCAAAATCCAGCTTCATTTTGCCCGCATAAGGGGCCAGGAACTGCGAAATAAAGCTGGTCACTGCGCCGGAAAAATGGCGCATGATCGCGTGCATGCGCTCGTGGTCAGCGGAGTTGCCGTCCGCGCCCTTGAGAATGTCGTGGGTTGGGCGATAGGAAATATTTTTATGAAAGCGCGAGCCGGTCTGCTTCTGCGAGAGCAGAAATGCGCGGTCGCTTTCTGAAAAATCGTAAGGTGCATGGCTGAAGAACAATACTTTGCCACATTCCAATTGATCACAGTGCCAGAGTGCGCGTGTGAGATCGTAGCTGGTTACGTCCACCAGTGCGGAACTACCGGATGCGGGTGTCATCGTACCTTCTCCCACAGAGTTGTAAGGAATCATACTGCGATTCCGCTGGCCAGCACCAGCTTATTTCACACTTTCAAGCTGCTCAGGCGCGGAGCCCTGTCCCCGCGCCTGAGTATCCGTCTCTATCTGTCGCTGTGCCGGTCATCCTCGTTATTCCTGCACAGAGCGCCGTCTGTAATGCTGGTGAGCAGGCCGCCCGCAGCGGTGATCTTGCGGCTGAAACATCCGCTGGCAGAGTCATTCGTAAAAAACTCCTGCGTGCTCTGCTGCCCCTTGCTGCCGGTGATGTTGAAGTTTGCATCGAACAGCAGCGTATCACTGGGCGTGGCAGTATTGGATACGATGCTGAAGGAGTCGCCGTCTTCGCCATGCCGCACCGCCGCGCTCACAAATTGCTGGCGGATGGTGGTGGTCTGCGCCCCGGTGCCGTCCGGATTCACGGCAAATGTGAAGCCCAGGTCCAGCGGCCATTCAAAACGCTGCACCGTGCTTTGTTCCTTGTGGCCGTTGGTGCGGGTTTCAGAGGATATGGTGGTGCGCTGTTTGATGTTCTGCACAAACAGCGTATTGGTAATGTTAAAGTCCTGGCGGTTGGAAAATTGAAT
>DAHUXF010000282.1 GCA_027307295.1 Acidobacteriaceae bacterium | reverse complement strand
AGCTCACAACCTTTCGGGTTACTGCGCGCATCTTAAGAACCGCAACTACGTGATTTAATCCCCCTGGAGTTCACATGAAACGCCGCATCCTGTTGGTGGACGATGAACTGGCCATTTTGCTCACGCTGAAGACCATATTAGAAATCCATGGATTCGCTGTTGAAACGGCTTCTTCGGCTAAAGAAGCCATCGTCAAGCTAAAAGCCGGCACTTACCATATGGTGATTAGCGATATGAAGATGGAGCATGAGAAGGCGGGCTATGACGTGATTCACGCGGCCAGAAAGACCGACTATGCTCCGGCCGTGGCCATTCTTACCGCGTATCCTTTGCTGGGCGGCGACTGGAAGTCAGAGGGCGCGCAATCCATGCTGGTTAAGCCCATGAACACGGATGATCTGCTGAGGCGGATTGAAGTCCTCCTGATCCAGCATGAAGACCAGAAGCGCGCCGTGAAGCTTGCCAAAGACCAGCCAGAGAAGAAGCTTGCCTGACAGAAAATCGCTTGAAACAAAAGTAGGCACACCTGTGCTGTGGCATTGCAGGTCCCAAGCTTCAGAGGGAAGGTTGGTTACGCTGTTGCAGCGGTGGTTTTGCGCTGCTGGAAGCACTCCCGGCAGAATACCGGCCGGCCCTGCGTTGGCTTGAATGGCACGGTGGTTTCCCGCTGGCATCCGGAGCAGACTGCTTTGGTTTCTACCCTTTGGTAGTTGCCGCCATTCTGCGGCAAACCCAGCGCCTGAGCGCGTTTGCCTTTGCAGTTCTTACAGCGTTTGGGCTCGTTCTTGAATTGCTTATCGTGAAAAAATAGTTGCTCGCCAGCGGTGAACACAAAATCGGCGCCACAGTCCACACACTTGAGAACCTTGTCCTGGAACTCCATTTGAGAGTGCCCCCTTTCCTGCATTCATCCTGCTAGAGCACGTGCGTCTCTGAATGGATATTCCAGGATGAATCCCTACCACGGGTTCGGCCCCACGTAACTCCATAGCCACGTGCTTTACAACAAAAACTTAATAAGACAAACTAGAAATAATCCTGGGCTGCCTGTATGAATCCAGGCTGCTCGAGGGAAGCGAACCCGGTGATTACTTGAATCCTGCGCTCTGGCGTTTTATATGATGATGTATCGTTCGCCAGAGCTTTACTTCATGCAGCGTTCCACCTGGCTTTAAGAGGGAGTGCTGCTGAACTTTCCTAAACAACGCATTTGTGCCAGCTTTTCCTTCAAAAGTCGCCTAAGACAATTTTCAAGAGCCCGGTTTCTGGCGGCCTGGCTCAGCCAATAAGGTGATTGCACCCTCCAAAACTCACCTGCTTAGGCAAATGTGAGTCTTGCAGCGTCCTGTGCCCAAGTCAAGGAATAAGTTAGTCAAACTACATGAAAGTGTAGGTACATGATTGGTGTCTTATTTTGAGACGCATGTGTGTTTGCAAAATTTTGTTCTTTTACTTTGACTGCCATCCATAAAGCTTTGCAGCATTGTCATGAAGAGCCATATGCGCCAGTTCCAAAGCTCGTTCATGGGTGATTTCACCATCCTGGATCATGCCGGTAAGGGCGATGGCCAGGGCCTCGCGCCCGGATTGCATCGTTTGCCAGCCGATCTCCTCCCAGTTAATGTCCGGCGTATTGGGATAGAGGTCCGTACCCAGCATTACCTTCTCCGGATACCATTCCAGCAGGTCACGAACGGTTTCACTCAGCTTGCGCGTGGAGATCAGCCAGGTCTGCTCGGAGAAATCAGCATAGACATTGGGCTTCATCAGTAGATAATTCACGTACTTGGTGTACGCGGCGGCCCCGCCATGGACCAGCACAAAGTTGGTTTTACGCAGGGCAGCATCGTTGAGCACCGATTCCAGCAGCGCCGGGTTGGAACCCATTAACATGAAATAACTGCCGCATCCTCCGCCGGTGTGAATGTGCACGGGCAGGCCCAGTCGTCCCGCTTCTGCCGCAATGTAATGGAATAGATAATTTTGCAGACGGATGTAGTCAGGATTAGACGGAATATCGCCTTTCACGAAGTGCGCGTAAATCTGCTGCACCGCCTGCTGCGTTTCCGCCGGGCCAAAGTCCAGCGTGCGCAGATAGGCTGCTTCAAACTTGATGGCGACCGCTCCATTTTTCTTCTGTAACTCCAGTACAGGAGTTACAACACGGGCGGTGTAGCCCTGCAAGGTCGCCGGGAGCGCCTCACTATTTACGTCTTTCATGTAGCGGCGCAGCAACATGGTTTCACGCTGGAAGAAGAATTTGCGGTCCGGCGTGATGCTGCCCATGCCGGAGTTTTTCAGGGGAAATAACAGGGCATCATCGAATGGCACCCAGCGAAAGTGCGGCGGCTGCAAGCCTCTGCCCAGCGCCACGCGGTTGGCCAGTTCTGTCTCAATGCCAAGCTGGTCAAGCACCCAGTTGGGATAGTTATCGCCCTGCTCGCGCATGATTTTCTGCTTGGCGGCCAGCAGTTCGCGGACATGTTCCGGGCTGCGGTCATTGTAAGGATAGTTGTAAAGCGCCTTCCATGCGGCAATGTACTGTGGGTTCTCCGGACGCGATACCGTGGTGGGATCGCTCGGCTCCAGAGGATCGCACGGCAGAGCGTCATAATCATTGTCCTTTTCGCCAGCGGCCACTACTTTAGGGGGATGCGAATGGTTGTCAATGGCCTTGATCTTCTGGATTTCCGCCAGCAGTTGAGGATCGGCAGTTTGTGCGTGGATACACCGTAGACCGAGCAGGGACAGGGCGAAAAGCATGATGCACAGCTTCTTGATGGACATTTCTGACCGCCTTTTTACGCCTGGAGACATGAAGGGCAAAAGAGTAAACCGGGACCGCACTTTTGTGCAAAGGCAAGTTTCAGAAAAATCCAAAATTCAGAAAAATCCAAGGTTCAGGAAAATCGACACCCAATGTTTGCAGAATTCATCGGTGAGCGTCAGGATATATTCCTATGGAGATTGAGTTTTCTACTACAGTATCCGGACTGGACACAATGGGTTCTCATGTATAGCCTTGAACATCAAACCGATGAATAGCCAATATGTTATAGCAGTCCAAGCTCTGACCAAGACGTACGACAAGGTGGAAGCGGTTAAGGGCATTGATTTCCAGGTGAGTCCGGGAGAGGTCTTTGGCCTGCTGGGCCCAAATGGCGCCGGCAAGACCAGCACCATTGAGATCCTGGAAGGGCTGAGACCGCGAACCGGCGGCGAGGCCACGGTCCTGGGCTTTGATCCTGACCGGCAAAACCAGCAGCTGAAAGACCGCATCGGAGTGTGCCTGCAAGCCACCAACCTGCCGGCAAAAATCCGCGTGCAGGAAGCGCTGGACCTCTTCGGGTCGTTTTATACACGCAGGGTGAGTTCGGAACAACTGCTGCAGCGGCTCCAACTTTGGGAGAAGCGTTCGGCGTTTTATGAAACTCTTTCAGGCGGCCAAAAGCAACGGCTGGCGTTGGCATTGGCCCTGGTCAACGACCCACAACTGCTCTTTCTGGATGAACCCACTACCGGCCTTGATCCGCAAATACGGCTGGAAATCCATGGGCTGATTGAGCAGATGAAAGCGGAGAAGCGCACTGTGGTCCTGACCACGCATTACATTGAAGAGGCGGAGCGGCTGTGCGACCGAGTGGCCATCATTGATGAAGGCAGGATTGTGGCCATGGGCACGCCGCGCGAATTGCAGCAGAAGAGCAGGGTGCAATCGCGCATTGATATCGTTACCGCCCAGACTCTTAACGGCGCCACGCTGCCGCAATGGGAGGACGCGCTGGAGAGCAAACTGGTGGACGATGGGCGCTCTCTGACGGTTTATTCCTCGCGTCCGGCGCGGACGTTATTTGAAATTATGCGGTGGCTTGACCAGCAAAGTATGCAACTGGAAGATGTGCACCTGAAGCGCCCAACCCTGGAGGATGTTTTCGTCGAATTGACGGGAAAGAGGCTGCGGGATTAGACAATGAAGCAATATCTGAAGATCATTGCCATGGACATCAGGCTCGCGCTGCGGCTGCGCGCCGTCATTTTCTTCAATTATCTCTTTCCGCTGATTTTCTTTTTTACCTTTGCCACCTTCCTGGGCCGCTCGGCGCGTACCGGATCCATGATCTATGTGGTGACTATGTCCGTCACGCTGGGAGTGCTGGGCAGCGGTTTCTTTGGCGCAGGCATTCGCGCCATCCAGGAGCGCGAGCTGAATATCCTGCGGCGTTACAAGGTCACTCCCATCAAGCCTGCTCCGCTGCTGGTGGGATCGATGGTGACTGGCTGGATTATTTTTATCCCGTATATTGTGGTGTTACTGCTGCTGGCGCACTTTCTTTATCAAATGCCATTGCCCGCGCACCTCTTCTCCCTGCTGGCCTTTATTTCACTGGGCCTGATCGCTTTCCGGTCCTTAGGACTGGTGATTGCTTCAGTGGCCAATACCATGCAGGAAGGCACGATCTTGGTGCAGCTCTTCTATTTCCCCATGCTGCTTCTTAGCGGGGCG
>DAHUXF010000281.1 GCA_027307295.1 Acidobacteriaceae bacterium | reverse complement strand
GGCGTAAATAGGAACATCGACAATGCCGCTGGTCACGCAGGCAAAGTCCGCGATCATCCACTCAGGGCGGTTTTCACTCAAAATCGCAACGCGGTCGCCTTTGTGGATTCCCCATTGTTTCAGAACACGGGCCATAGCCACCACGTAACCATAGAGTTGGCGGGAAGAGATGACCTGCCAGCCAGTCTCGCGCTTGAAGAGAACGTGGCGTTCCATGTCGTGCGCAATGGAGGTAAAGAAGATATCAACAAGCGTCTGGATTTCCATAACTTACGAGCCCGTTTCTACGCCTTTCAGAATGATGCCGACGACTGAATCGGTCAGGCTGGAGAGATGATAATCGCGCTCACGGTCCCGGTCAGACAGGATCCATGTGGTTACTATCTCATCAACAGCGCCAAAGAAGCAATGAGCGGCCACGGTCACAGAGATATCAGAGCGGAACACACCCGCTTCCTGGCCTTCATGCAGCGCTTCTTTGATCACATCAAAATATTCCACCAGCAGATTATGGGAGAATTCCCCCAGAAACTTAGCGCTATGCCGCAGTTCGGTCTGGAACACGATAGCCAGGCTGCGGTTGGATCCAAGGGCCTCAAGGTGCAAAAAGGCCAGCCGCCGCAGCTTTTCCCGCGGTTCCGGGACCTGGTTGAGCGCCGAGCGTGCTCTCTGGATAAACCGGTGAAAAGCAGAGTCGATGGCGGCCATCAATAATTCGTCTTTGTTTTTGAAATAAAGATAGATGGTGCCATCTGCCACGCCCGCCCGGTCAGCAATTTCAGCTACGCGGGAATGGAAAAAACCGTGCTCTGCGATGACTTCAATGGCCGCATCCAGAATGCGCTGGTGCTTATCGGAAGTCCCATTGACCGATTTTGTGGCAGCTTGTGAAGGCCGTTTTGCCATAAAGAAACCTTGAATTTACTTTGATTTGCAGGGTAGCGCAATCCCAAAATTCAGGGTTTTACCGGATGGAACATGGCGGCCAGGGCTGGCTTATGGGCATGTCCTTAACTTTCCGCTTGTGAAATTAAACAAATAGTATAGGATTTCGCTCTGCTAGGCCACGCACGAGAACGGGCGATGGCACTTTTTGAGAGGCCTGTCCTCACATGTTGCGAGGTGGAATGTTGAAGAGATTCTTGGTTGGCATCTCTTGCCTTGTTGTCATACTGACTGTCCAGAGTCCTCTCTGCGCGATCCCTCCAGCCAGTTTTTTTCAGGACGCGCCAGATACGTTGATGCTGTTTGCGCATCAGGCGGATGATCCGGTCAGGATTGTGCAGGCCTCCTTCGGCGCGGACAATGAGCTTCTTGACGCTCGTCTGGAGAACAGCAGCCACAAAAAAATCCAGAATTACCGCTTGGGTTGGGCTGTGGTCAAGAAAGATGATGTCCGTTTAGGGAAAGGCACTTCTGCCGCTGACGTCCCGGAAAACGTGGATTCCAGCACCGCGTTCAATATTCCTGGCCAGGGCAATGTCGCAAAAGACGATCTGTCCAAACATCCCACCGGCATTGTTTTCTATATCGCGGAATTGCAATTCCAGGATGGCAGCCACTGGCAGGCTGACGTAAAGAAAATTAAAAAAGAAGCCACTGACTTGCTGAAGTAAAGAACAACTAAGCCCGGTGCTGCGCATACCATTCCAGAAATAAACGAAATGCCTTGCCGCGATGGCTGTGGGCCCGCTTCTGCTCCAGTGAGAGTTCAGCAAACGTTTTTTTGAGAGCAGGGAAGTAAAACAGCGGATCGTAGCCAAAGCCCTGTGTACCACGGGGAACGGTCAGCAGTTCACCCTGCGCTTCTCCCCGAAAAGTTGCCAGGGTCCTGCCATCCCTGGCCAGGGCGAGCACAGATATATATTTCGCTGCATGTTTGTTCCCCGGCAAGCGTTCTAATTGTGCGATAAGGGCGCGGTTATTTTCCTGGTCACCGGAATTATTCTGCGCGGCATCTCCTGTATGAAGCACGGCGGCATAGCGAGCGGAATGTACACCCGGAGCGCCATTCAAAGCATCCACGGCAAGGCCGGAATCTTCCGCCAGCAACAGTTCTCCAGGAATGCAACGGCTGTAGTATGCAGCTTTTATTTGCGCGTTTTGCTCGAATGTTTGGCCGTCTTCAACAGCCGGCGGGATGCGGTCGAGACCGGGAAGAGGCTCCAGAGTCAAGGCAAGCGATTGCGCGGCTTCACGGAATTCACGCACCTTGCCGGGGTTGGTTGTGGCCAGATAGACTTTTTCAGGCATTGG
The DNA here is from genome assembly GCA_027307295.1 of Acidobacteriaceae bacterium. Classification (GTDB taxonomy): domain Bacteria; phylum Acidobacteriota; class Terriglobia; order Terriglobales; family Acidobacteriaceae; genus Angelobacter. The sequence goes on along the minus strand of DAHUXF010000281.1, from coordinate 2,248 downwards.
ATATCATGATAGCTTGGATTCTTATGGTTCCCGGAGCGGACCAGGAGTTATACATGCGGCGCAGGTTCGCGATCTTTGTCCTGGGTTTGTTACTGCTTGCAGGCTGTGTGATTTCGCCCAGAAGGCCCATTCCCGGCAGCGGGGGCGGTGGCGGCGGAGGCGGCAGCACCGGCGGACAACTCTATGTCTCGACCGCAAATTCAATTTTGCATTTTGCCAATGCAGAGACCGCGACAGGAAATCTTGCTCCTACCGGCACTATCAGTGGATCTTCTACAGGTCTTTCCTCGCCCAAACGCTTGCTGGTGGATACCTCGGCAAACCGGCTTTATGTCGCCAATCAGGGAGGCAGTTCGATCCTGGTATTCGATAATGTCTCCACCCTCGCCGGCAATATTGCGCCAACGCGCGTGATTTCCGGTAACGCTACCACCCTTTCCGCGCCGGTTGATATTGCCTTGGATACGACCAACGATCTGCTTTATGTGGCCGATGGCAATTCCATTCTTGTTTTTGCCTCAGCCTCTACGGTGAACGGCAATACCGCACCCGCTCATAGCATTAACATGGGGATCGCAGTGGCCGGATTATTGTCCGACGGAGCGAACAACCAACTCTACCTGACGGATTCAGGCGATAATGCTGTAGACCGCCTGGACAGCGCCAATGCCCAGAACGTTGTCGGCATTGTTGGCGGAGCCATTGCCGGCGCTGACACCAAGCTTTCCAGTCCCAGCGGCCTGGCCCTGGACGGCTCCAACCGTCTTTATGTGAGCAACGCTACTGCGCCCGTCAGCATTACGGTTTATCCGAATGCCAGCATAGCAACGGGGGATTCGCTTACAACCTTCACGATCAGCGGCGGCAATACAAATCTGCAATCGCCGCAGCAGATTGTATTAAATCGCAATGTGGGCACTGGGGAACTTTATGTGGCCGACCCTGTAGCAGCCAGTATCCTGATTTTTACGAACGTTGCCACTTCCAATGGGAACGTCAGTCCGGCGCGGACCATCAGCGGCGCAAACACCGGCCTGGCTGCCAACGCTGTCAATGGAATCGCGCTGGATAATACCCGTTAATGTATTGCGACGAGTCCGTAAATCGCCACAGCCACCCCAACCAGCGTTGTGACCAGAGAAAGGTGCCATAGCGCTTTGGTTTCACCCAAAAGAGCAATGGAACAAAGCACAATGGAAATCTCCAGAAAGAGTTCGGCGGTGTCATAATAATTCGCGCGACGCTCAATCACCTTGGTTTCTTTGTCCAGGTCTTCAGCTTCTTTGCGAATCTCTTCAGCGTCCTTTTTTTGCTTTTCTGAGTCCTTGCTGAAATCGTTGGCTAATTCTTTTCCATCAGCCGCCAGCCTGGCCAGTTTGGCATCTGCTTCATACATATGGGAGCGGATATTTTTGGCCTGGTAGAACCCCCACTGATCGTTCACTTTGGTCTGGAGCACTACCTCTTCTGTGTGCGCCCGGTGACTCAGTAACGTGGCCGTGGCCAGCAGGATGGCAACAATCGCCATGGTCAGGCTGATGCGCTTTTGCACGGAGTTGTGCGCGTGTTCAGCGCCTTCCTTTAATTCTTCAATATTCATGTTTGTCTCTCATGGAAAAAGTTGTGTTTTGCGTTCTTGATTCTGTCGTCAGGTGTTTGCCGGAATCTAGTGCCGGTGCATAAATTTGAGCCGCTTTTGCGGCCGGGCCTGGTCAGGCACATCGTCATATTTTAGAACGCTGATGGAACCATCCACCTCCAGCACAGCCAACGCGGCGTCCCCTGTGCTTGCGACACCATGCTCGCGCAGCGCCCGATTGAGTTCGTCCATGGATATGTGCTCCTTTGCCATATGTGTAGCAATACACTCTCCGTTGTGAATGAGCAAAGTTGGCGATCCCTGGATGGCGCGACGGAAGCGGCGGTTTATCCCGGAAACCTCCGCCAGCAGAAAATTCATCGCCAATAGCACCACCGCGGCCACAACGCCTCCTGCGAGAGATGTATCCGGGCCAGTCATGGCATTTTGAACGGAATTGCTCAACAAAAGAAGCAAAGTCAGGTCAAACGGAGTCATTTGGCCGACCTCGCGCTTACCGGTCAGGCGGATTCCCAGCAGAACCAGTAAATATACTGCCGAGGTGCGGACAGCGATTTCCAGCACAGTATGCCAATTGGTAAGCATTTTGGTGCCAGTGTACGTGATTCGGAGATGAATCGCTGGAAATTTTTATGACGCTTTGCTCAG
>DAHUXF010000280.1 GCA_027307295.1 Acidobacteriaceae bacterium | reverse complement strand
GGAGAGATCAACGTCATCGGCCAGAGGGATCTTGCGGGTATGAACGCGCAGGATTTCTTCGCGTCCGCGCACGTCTGGAAGGGGAACCACAACGCGGCGGTCAAAACGTCCGGGCCGCAGCAGCGCGGGATCAAGCACGTCCGGCCGGTTGGTGGCGGCAATCAGGATAACGCCTTCGTTGGATTCAAAGCCGTCCATTTCCACCAGCAACTGGTTCAGGGTCTGTTCGCGCTCGTCATGTCCGCCGCCCAGGCCAGCGCCGCGATGGCGTCCGACCGCGTCAATTTCATCGATGAAGATGATGCAGGGAGCGTTTTTCTTGCCTTGCTCGAACAGGTCGCGCACGCGGCTTGCGCCAACGCCGACAAACATCTCTACAAAGTCAGAGCCGGAGATGCTGAAGAAAGGTACATTGGCTTCGCCGGCACCCGCCCGCGCCAGCAGGGTTTTGCCCGTGCCCGGATGGCCCACCAGCAGAACGCCCTTGGGGATGCGTCCGCCCAGCTTCTGGAATTTTTGCGCTTCACGCAGGAACTCAATGATTTCGCGCAGCTCTTCTTTGGCCTCATCCACGCCGGCCACGTCTTTGAACGTGATCTTTTTCTGCTGCATGGAGAGCAGCCGCGCCCGGCTTTTACCAAAGCTGAGCGCCTTATTGCCGCCAGTCTGCATCTGGCGAATCATTACGAACCATAAAACGCCCAGCAGGATGAAGGGCGAGAACTGAATGAGGGCCATGGACCAGTTCCAGCCCTGATTGTCTTTAAATGTGGTCTTTACATCCTTATGATCGTCCAACGCTTTCAACAGGTTGGGATTGGCGGCGGGTACCACCAGATGAAACTGCTGGTCACTGTTGCGGAACTTTCCGCGCGCCACGTTACCTTCAATCGTGACCTCTGACACCTCATTCTGGTTGAGGTGCTGCATAAACTCGGTATATGCGATCTCTTTATCTTTGGCGCTGTTAGGACCACCCTGGATGACTCTCCAGAGAACCACGGCGACCGCGAACAGGGTCACCCACAAGATCACCGTTTTGAATGTCGAATTCACTGTAACTCCTGATTTCCTGGCCGGGGGAGCTTCACGCCGGCCCCGCACACTTATCTTATAAGATACGACAAATACTAAGACGAATTGCGATGAAAAAGGTTCCCGACCCTATCATTCCCGGCTGGGGGTATATGAAATTAGATGCTGAAGAGCAGTCCTTCGGTCTTAAACTTTCTCACTGCAAGATTTTATACCCATTCAGGCCAGTACGGGTGCGGGAAAACGGCTTAGAATGGCCTAGAGAGTTACCCGTGTTCTGGACGCCCCGCAATATAAGGCAGATTTCGGCCAAAATGGTGCTCTCCTAACCCGTAGCCTACGACAAAATTCTCATTTATGAGAAAACCAAAGTAATCAGGCTGCAGGGAGACCCGGCGGGCAGATTGCTTATCCAGCAGGACAGCTAGTTTCACGCTGGCCGCCTGCCGTCCGGTCATGTTCCGAACCAGAAAGTCCGTGGTCACCCCGGATTCCACCAGGACCTCAACCAGGAGCACATGCTGGCCAGTAACGTCAATTTCCGGGCTGAAGAAGATTTCCGTGGTTCCGGCCTCAGTCTGTTTCAGCTCCGCTTTAACGAACAGACAGACCACGGGGACGGTCAGCTCACGCACCAGATCGGCAATGAAAATAAAGCCATTTTCCATCACTCCGACCACATGTAGCGTTTTGCCTTGAAAATCAGCCGAAATCTGCCGTGCCATCTCCTGGACACGCTTTTTGATCTGCTCCGAGGAGAGAAGAACTTTCGTGTATTCGGGTTGAAGGGTGTTCATACTTCGGCCTCTGTTCGCAATGGAAACTCCTCAATCAGGACCGCTTCGCCGGTGGTAACGGCAAAAGCCTGCGGCGTGGGGAAGCCGCGCATCCATACAATCTGGCCTGCACTTTCAATCACTGGCCAGCTCTTGCGCAGCCGGGAAGAATATTTCTTGCCCAGCTGATCTGGTTGTAAGAGCTCTTTAACTTTACTGGGGGAATTACTGTGTGCTGAAAAATATCGATCACCCGGACGCCAGTTTCGAACGGTCAGTTCCGGCGACAGGCAGGCACGATTTAATAATATGTCCGCATTATACTCTGAACTCTTTGTTTTTCCAGCACTTACTAGCTGTGCGCGGAATGTGCTTCCCAGCTCCGGTACCACCACTTCCCCAGGGATCGTCAGGCTGTACTGGTAATTCGCGGCAGTTTCAGCCCCAGATGTTTTAGCGGTGTGGCTGAATTGAAGCTCACGCAAGCTGTTGCTTACGGTCAATCCGCCTGGCAAAACCGGCCCTTTGCCGGGACGCACAGATTGAATCAGGTTTGTAAGTTGTTGAATATGCTTGAACTCCAGGGTTGTCCCTAGCTTTTCTGCCACGCGAAAGAGTACCTGCCGCTGCACTGCCAAAGGCAACCGGCGTAGCCGGGCCAGATCCAACGCGAGAATTCCGGCGGCAGTGCCGCTGGTGGTGCGTCCGCTGCGGCTCGGCTTTCCCTCATGTAGCAGCTCCGGAATCACCGAAGCCAGTTCTCTGGCCCAATAACCTTCTTCTGCGCGCGCCAGCTCTGCCAGATCGGCCAGAGTGCCCCGAATGGCTGGGTTGAACTCCTTTTCCAGAAGCGGCAACAATACGTGCCGCACGCGGTTTCTCACATGGCTGTGGTCGCGATTGCTGGAGTCTTCGCGCCAGGTCTGGTGCAGGTTTTGCAAGTACGCTTCAATTTCCGGGCGTCTCACACCCAGAAGTGGCCGCACCAGATGTTTTTCGGTTTGCTCCGGTGCAATCCCCGAGAGGCCCCGCGCTCCCGCCCCGCGAAGAATCCGCATCAGGACAGTTTCGGCCTGGTCGTCCAGTGTGTGGGCCGTGGCGATCTTGTCCGCTTTCTGCTGCTGTATGAGTTCGGAGAACCATTGATGGCGCAATTCTCGGGCGGCAGTCTCCAGGCTGATCTTTTTCTCGCGTGAAAATGCCGGGACATCGCCTGCGCCCAGATGCAATTGCAGCCCAAATCTCTCTGCAAGTTCCATGACAAATTGCTGATCGGCGTCCGCCTCAGCACCGCGAATCTGGTGGTGAAAGTGGGCAACCGAGAGAACAATGCCAAGCTCCAGCCGCAGTTCCAGCAGAATGCGGAGCAGCGCCACCGAATCCGCTCCTCCGGAGCAGGCCACAGCCACGCGGTCTCCTGGTTGGAGCAGCCTTTGCTCGCTCACGTATTTGCTGACCTGCTGGATCACTACATTGGTTCTTTCAAATCTTTTCTTCAGTCAATGTTACAGCTATTCATACGGCATTTGTCGCGTGGCAAGGGCCGGCCAAGGCTTTTACGCTGACACCGCTCCTTACGCTGGGCCTTGCACTCCACGCTGGAAAGCGAGACTGCCACACGCAACCCATCACAAAGCCGCCACTTCTTTGGACGCCGCAATTCGCAGTGTTAGTAAAGTTGTTATACTTTTCACCCTGAAATGAAGGTAATCGTTATCATACCGGCGGCTGGCCTGGGCACTCGTATGGCGCCTGCAGGCAAGGGCGCTCCTTCCAAGCAGTTTTTTGAGATTCAAGGCACCTCAATTGTGATTCACACGTTGCGCGCCTTTGCCCGCAACCGGCGAATCAGCCAGATTGTAGTGGCGCTTCGCAAAAATGAGATGGAGCGGTTTCGCACGCTGCTGCAAAAAGAAAAGCTGGCAGACAAAGTTGAAATCGTGGAAGGCGGCGAGCATCGCCAGGAATCGGTGGCCAATGCGCTGGCGCAGCTGAAGGCAGCGCCCGAGGAAATCGTGCTGGTCCATGACGCAGTGCGGCCTTTTGTGGACGACGAGATCATTGCCAATGTGATTCATGAAGTGGAGCGGCACGGCGCGGCCATCGCCGGACTTCCGGCGGTAGACACCATTAAGCAGGTGGAGCGCGCAGCCGAGGGCGCGATTATCACCTCCACCATCCCGCGTGAACGGATCGTACAGGCGCAGACGCCCCAGGGTTTTCGCTATGAGTTGATCAAGCGCGCCTTTGACAGCGCCGCGGCTGATGGCTTTACCGGCACCGATGAAGCCTCGTTGGTGGAACGCCTGGGTGAAAGCGTATGGGTAGTGATGGGCTCGCCCAGAAACATCAAAATTACCGCGCCCTCGGACATGGACCTGGCGGAGTATTTGATGGGGAAGCGTACCACTGATTCACACTGACCCGAACGAGCTAACCGCTTAAATACATACCGCGGATTACGCGGAGGAACACGGATTCATGCAAGAATTGACCTCCAAACTCAAACACCCAGAGTTGAGCGAAAAAATTATTGGTGTCTTTTATGAATTCATAACGAACGCGCATTACTGATTCACACTGATGACACTGATCGAAAAAGATGGCAATTGATTCCAATTACAAGCACTCCGAATTGACCGATGAGATCATCGGTGTCTTCTATGAGGTTTATAACGACCTGGGGTTCGGTTTTCTGGAGTCG
>DAHUXF010000027.1 GCA_027307295.1 Acidobacteriaceae bacterium | reverse complement strand
CGGCCTGCGTGGCCGACCAGTCGATGGTCTTGGACGCGCGCTGCACGGCGGACCCGTCGAGCTTCGTGATGACGGCGCGGTCGCGGGTGAGGGTGGCGACCTCGCCGTCGTCGAGCAGGACGATCTCGCGCGTGTGGGCGAGCAGCGCCGGAACATCCGAGGCCACAAAATACTCATCGTCGCCCAGCCCGATCACCGCCGGCGGCCCGTTGCGCGCCGCCACAATCTTGTTAGGCTCGTCTTCAGAGATCACGGCCAGAGCAAATACGCCGGTAAGCTGCTTTACGGTCTTGCATACCGCATCTTCAAGGCTGGGCTTGTGCCCGTTGCCCTTGTGATAAAAGGCTTTTTCAATCAGGTGCGCAATGACCTCAGTATCCGTCTCCGTGGAGAACTTGTGGCCTTCTTCCATCAGCTTCTTCTTGAGCGAAAGATAGTTTTCGACAATTCCGTTGTGCACCACAACAATCTTTCCAGTACAGTCCCGATGCGGATGTGCGTTCTCTTCCGTGGGACGGCCATGCGTGGCCCAGCGTGTGTGTCCAATGCCGTAGGTGCCCTCCAGGGGCTTGAGCCGGATGACCTCTTCCAGGTTGCGCAGCTTTCCCTCCGCCCGGCGCACCTGTAGCTCGCCTTTATTGCCGTTGCCGGCCACGGCGATTCCTGCCGAATCATATCCGCGATACTCGAGCTTCCTCAGCCCGTCAATAATCACAGTAACTACGGGCTTTTTACCTACATATCCAACGATTCCACACATATAAATCCTTGTCCTGACGGCCTTTATGCCTGAACGGCAAGATGGTTGATCGCGCCCAAACGAAACTTTCGAGCAGTTCTTACAAACAGCCTTTTACCAGCTGCCTCACGAGCAATGTCTTTCTATCTTTTTCCTAGCAAACCAAGCGCCACACTGCCACAACAATTCGACTCATGGTTTTCTCAGGGGATTCTATGATTCTACCCGCATAAGCCGTTACATTTCGGGTACTTGCGTGCTCCTCAGAAAAGCAGCTCGAAAGCAAAGGTGAAAACTCTTGCGCTTTCAGCATGGAAAGACGCTCCCCCGGCTTCCTGCACCGTCGGATGAATTTAGTCCTCAATCCGGTAAGAGAATTCTTCGATCACCGGGTTGGTCAGCACTTCTTTAGCAATCCGTTCGACTTCAGCCTGGGCGGCAGCCTTGTCCAGCCCGCCGTCGAGCGCCAGCTCAAAAAACTTGCCCTGGCGGACCGCGCCTACGCCTTTATAGCCCATCTTTTTAAGCGCGCCGTGAATCGTTTTGCCCTGTGGATCAAGGACGGTGGTCTTCAGCATGACTGTAACGTAGGCTCTCATGGGATATACAGATTATAACTGCTGCAACATCAAGAGTTCCGTAACAGCGTCTCTTTCCTCCTTGCGTTTCCGTCATCTTTATACATCGCTTTCTCACGTAGACTCTGGCCGCGCTCATTTTTCGAAAGCTTCTACCAGGGTCCTTCATGCGCAACTCCACGAAGGGGTGGACCGCATTCGATTAGCGAAGAAAAAACTCGATAGCTTAAGATAGAAATATGAATGGAGCCAACCCAAAGCCAGACGTTGCAATGCCCGGCCCGGAGCCGGTACGTCCGTCAAACTTTATCCGCGACATCATTATTGAAGACCTGAAGACCGGCAAATACAGCGGTCGCGTGTGGACGCGCTTTCCTCCGGAACCCAATGGTTACCTGCACATCGGCCATGCCAAGGCCATCTGCCTGGATTTTGGCCTGGCGGACGAATTCGGCGGCGGCACCAATCTGCGCTTTGATGACACGAATCCGGAAAAAGAAGAGACCGAGTATGTCGACTCCATTATGACGGACGTGCGCTGGCTGGGTTTTGAGTGGGAAGGGCTTTACTACGCCTCAGACTATTTCCAGCAGTTGTATGACTGGGCGGTGCAGCTCATCCGCAAAGGCAAGGCGTATGTCGATGACCTGACCGCGGACGAGATCCGTAAATACCGGGGCACTCTGACCGAGCCGGGCAAAGCCAGCCCGTTCCGCGACCGTCCCGTAGAGGAAAATCTTGATCTGTTTGCGCGCATGAAGGCCGGAGAATTCCCTGACGGCTCACGCACGCTGCGGGCGAAGATTGACATGGCGTCACCGAACCTGAACATGCGCGATCCCGTGTTGTATCGGATTCGCCACGCTGAGCATCACCGCACGGGTAACAAGTGGTGCATCTACCCGATGTACGACTACGCCCACGGACAGAGCGATTCTCTGGAAAACATCACGCACTCCATGTGCACGCTGGAGTTTGAGGACCATCGTCCGCTTTATAACTGGTTCATCAAAGAGCTGGGCATCTTTCCTTCACAGCAGATTGAATTTGACCGCCTCAACCTGACGTACACATTGCTGAGCAAGCGCAAGCTGCTGCAACTGGTGCAGCAGGGCCGCGTGCGCGGGTGGGACGATCCGCGCATGCCAACGCTCTCCGGCATCCGCCGGCGCGGATACACCCCGGAGGCGCTCAGGAATTTTGTGGGCAGCATCGGCGTCACCAAAACCAACGGCACCATTGAGCTGGCCATGCTGGAACACTTTGTTCGTGAAGACCTGAACCGGCGCGTGCAGCGCGTAATGGCTGTGCTGCGTCCGTTGAAGGTGGTGATTGATAATTACCCGGAAGGCCACAGTGAAGAGATGGACGCGGTCAACAACCCAGAAGACCCGTCCGCCGGTTCGCGTAAAGTGCCCTTCAGCCGCGTGCTGTACATTGAGCAGGACGATTTCCGCGAAGATCCGCCCAAGGGTTACTTCCGCCTGTCGCCCGGAAAAGAAGTGCGGCTGCGCTATGGATATTTCATCACCGCGCGGAGCGTGGTGAAGAATGCTCAAGGCGAGGTGGTGGAAGTCCATGCCACATATGATCCGGCAACGCGCGGCGGAAACGCCCCGGACGGGCGCAAAGTGAAGTCAACCATTCATTGGGTTTCGGCAGAACATGCGCTGGAAGCCGAAGTGCGCGTGTATGACAATCTGTTCAGCAATCCTGATCCCAATGACGTGCCTGAGGGTCAGGAATTCACCGCGAACCTGAATCCGAACTCGCTTGAAGTTGTGCGCAATGCAAAGATCGAGCCTTCATTGAAAAATGCCGTGGCGGGATCGCGTTATCAGTTTGAACGCCTGGGTTATTTCTGTGTTGATCTTGACTCAAAGCCGGAAGCGCTGGTCTTTAATCGCACGGTGGCGCTGAAAGATACATGGGCGAAGGTGGAGAAGAAGCAGGGGACAGGCAATCAGCCATCCGCTAAACCACAATCCTAAAATTTACTTTCAAGGTTACCAGAGTGCGGCAATTCTCAGCTTCTTGAAGGAGTTGAGGGTCTACTGTCGTTTCCCTTCCTGTATTCAGAAATTACCCAAAAGTAACATCGAGGCTCACGGATTCTGCACATACCATGCCCCCAAACTTTCCACTCTGGAGGAAGAAGAATGCGTTGTCTGTCTAGGTTGCAAGCGCTGTTATCGATGATGGCGCTGTTATTTGTTGTGATGCCCGTGCATGGGCAAAACCAGGCCTCAGGGCCAATCTGCACCACCATACGTACGCCAACCGTTTGCCCCAATCCGCTCAAGCCAGCGGGGCAGCCGTGCTCAGACCTGCCGAATGACGTAAATTTCAAACAACTAGTGGATGGGTATAGCACGCTCAATCCTGTGTGCCAGCAGCCGTTCGACGATTTTTCCTGGCAGTCCTTTGTTGCGCTCAACTGGCCATTGAACAATCTTTCGCAGCCACGTCCCTGGGAGAGATATATTGATCCCGGCCAGATATTCAACTCTGCGCAGATGAAGAAGATGAGCTCTTTGAATGCGGCGCAGAACCAGAAAATCAAAATCCTTTACCGGATGGCCAAGCGCCACACCCTGCCGGGCGAATCATTCGATCAGTTCCTGGAAGCGACCCTGCAACCGCTGATTGATCGCAATCTCAACTTTGCTCTCTATGAAGAACGGGTAAACGGCATATGGGCCAATTATGTTGTTACCAAGTCCCATTTGAATACGGTTGCCGGACAGAAAGCGTTTATCGCCGCGAAGAAACAGGTCTTGTTCCCCGTAGGCTTCTACAAGGACGACCAAAAAGGCCTTGGCGGATCAGTGGGGGCCACGGAGTTGAAAGCCACCTGGCGCATTCTGGACCCGAAAAAAGGCGACAAGATGCAGAACTACTACACCCGTCTGGCCGACATTTATATGGACGAAGCGCATACGGTGAATCACAAGCCGCTGGTAGTCAAGAACGTGGTTGTGGGGCTGGTGGCGCTGCACATCAACACCTATACCAAAGATGGAAAAGGCAGCGTATGGAGCACCTTTGAGCAGGAAGACAATGCCCCTCCCCAGGGCCAGGTGGACCCGAAGAAAACTTACTCGTTCTATAACCAGGCCTGCACCCAATGCACAGCTAATAATCCGCCGGCGCTGATCGGCAAAGAAACCAATTATCTCTGGGGAACCACTGCGCCGTACGCGCACCGCTATGCGAATTATGGACAGTACGGCACGCAGGTCACGATTGTGAATGCGTTCTATCCGGAAACCGAAGCCACCAACCAGCGCTGGCACAGCCTTATGCCAGGCACGGTTTGGACGCACTACCGGTTGATTGGAACACAGTGGGTGAATGCTGAAGTCCCGGCCGCGGGCATTCCTCCGGTCCTGGCCAACAGCACTCTGGAGACATACGTGCCTCAATCAAAGTCGTCATGTATTAGCTGCCATTCCGGGGCAACGCTCAAGCCACCGCCACAGCCTCCAGCGGACCTGAGCTTCCTTCTGGGGCATGCTCACTAATTTGTCAGCAGCAAAATAGCCGGCCCAAAAGCGGATAACGATACTTATCGGGTCGTTATCCGCAGCCGACTTCCGGTTGTAAGAAGATGAGACCCTGGCCTTGTGAGCCAGACTTTCTGCGCGCAAAAGCGTGGCGATACGCCCGATCGTAGCGCAGGCCCACGGCGATGCTGCCACGGGTTTCCTGCATGTACTTGCGTCCGGCTGCGCCCAGGGCCGCGCGGAATTCATGCTCATGTCCAAGAAAAGCCATACGCGCACCCATGTCGCGTGGATTGTTGGCGCTAAACCACAGGCAGCCGGCGCCATTAGGATTAGCGTCACGGTTGCGCGGCACATCGGCAGCAAGGAGCGCTTTGCCTTCACACATACTCTTCACACTGATCTCACTGGCCTGCCGCGCCGCCATTGGCTCAGTAGGCATTGTACCCAGATCAATCACGACCTCGGCACTGTGCAAGGTTGCCGGCGCATCCAGGGGATGCACCAGAAGGATGTGCGCAGCGATGCCAAGGCGCGTGGCATGCTCGTTAATGGCCTGCCGGGCGCTTTCCGGCGCTTCCAGCAACAGGCGGGCCTCAGGCACTTCGATCAATGCCAGCGCAAAGGCTTCCAACAGCGTGCGCGCCTCGTCTGAAAGCTGCGGTCTTTTCTCATCTGCGAATTGCGGCACAAAGAAAGCAATTGCCTGCTGAGCCAGACCGAACCGACGAAAAAGAAAATGCTTTTCGAAGCTCGGCGGCTCCAGAGCGCTCTCTATTGGCTCGGGGATTGGGAAGATATTTTCTGCAGCGGCTCCACGCTCAAGGGCCGCTTGCTTCATGCCCGGTGAATGCACCACCACGGCCCCTGCGCGGGAAAGGATAAACTGCTCAGCCACCCGGAAGGACCGCGCCATCCAACTGCCTGGCTCACACAGGGCGGCAGCCATGGCCATTTCTTCAATGCACGCGCCCAGATCGTAGACGACGCAGGTGCAGCTCCGCACCGCAGCCATACCGGCGGCAAAACAATGTGCGTGCACCAGATCAGAGGATGTTTCCGGCGAGCATTCCAGCAGGGATTTGCGCCAGTTGCGCACATCCTGCCAGGAGCGGAACAAAGACAGCGAACGGCGTGGCTCCTGTTTTTGGCCCGACAGATAAAGTTCAGCGGTGCCTTCACCCTGCGGGGTAACGATATAAGGCCGCATGCCCACCGCCAGCTGGCCTTCCACCACGGGCAAAACATCGCGGGCATACTCACAGGCATGGATCACACGCCAGACCCTGGCCTTGGCCCTATCACCCTCGCTGGACCTTCTCCACTGCTGCCCGCTGGAAACACTCATCCGCTATGAAACTTCTCTTCTTTGTTTTTTGGCGAGCTCGGAATAACACATCACGCGGTTCCGTCCTTCATGCTTGGCGGCATAGAGCGCGGCATCGGCAAATTCAATCAGGTCGCGCTTGAACTGCGCATCAGAATCATACACGGCAACGCCAATGCTGATAGTTAGATGCTGCACCGTATGCGGCGAGCCGGCAAAAAATTTAGCCTGCTCCACGGAACGCCGCAACCGCTGTGCCACATAGAGTGCGCCTTCTTGTGCCGTTTCAGGCAGGATAATAACGAATTCTTCGCCGCCGTAGCGCGCCACCGTATCCACTTCCCGCATATCTTTCACCAGGATTGATGTGACATCGCGCAACAACTGGTCCCCTACATGGTGCCCGAACGTATCATTGAGGACCTTGAAGTGATCAATATCGATCATAAGAAGTGCAAATTTTTGCTGCTTACGTTCCGCGCGTTTAAACTCCAGGTCTAGTTGCTGCTCAAAATAGCCGCGCGTGCGAAGTCCAGTCAGATAATCGGTAAAGGCAAAACGCAATAGCCCTTCGTTGGCGTATTCGCGGGTCAGCAGGTTTTCCGCTACCAGCGATAGGATCCACAACAGCTGAGCATCTTCTTTATTAAAGCCACCCGGGCGGGAACAAAAAAATTGCAGAGAGCCCATCACACGGTTGCTCACAAACAACGGGACGGCCAGAGCTGAACTGGATTGCACTGCATCCTGAAGGGCATCGGCCTGGGTATTGTGGCCGCGGGAAACCAGCAAGGGCCGGCCATACTTGATGGCCCAGAAATTCAATATGTTGCCGGCGGCGATCTCATCGCAAGTTTTCTTTTCCAGGTTGCGCGCGATCCGCAATTGCATCACTTCCTGGGTTTCATCCCAGAAATAGACCATGGCCTTTTCAAAGCTGACAATGTCAGCAGCCATATCGCAGAGAAGATTCAGGGTAGCCTCCAGTTGCATCTGCAACCCCGTAAGCATACTCATGCGCAGTACCACGTTCAGGTCCTTCCACCTTTTTTTGATGGTCTCTTCCTGGAGTTCAGAAAACACCTCAACCACAAAGCGTTCTGGTGGTAACGAGGCAGAATCTATGCCTTCGTAGCCGGACATCGTGAACGTTTTCTTCACAGAACTCACAGTCTCAACGCGGGCTCCTGTCCGCTGTTTGTGAGATGCCGCGGAGCCATACTGGGGAAACTTACCTAAGTCATGTATCTGTTTATCAAGAGCAAAGGGCCGATTGGACAAGCCGGAAGGGGAACAGAAACTCACTCTGTATATGGCCAGCGAATGTTTGTTACTGGCCTTCTATGAAGCGGGAGCTTTGATTATAAAAATTAGTGTCCTTTAACTTGATTGCCGGATTTAGAAATCTGGTGGTTGTGGAGAATTCAAAATTAATAAGCTTCCAGGGTTCCCGATTGCCCTATTTGCGGTGCAAAGATAAAGGTGGCATAAGATGCCAATAGCGGGGTGCCTACTGCATGTAGGATTTTTGTTAAGCAAATGTAAATAAAGGCGTTATACCTGCATTGAAAGGCCTGGGGCAGGGGAGCTTTGACCATTGAAAAGGCTCCTTTGGGGGAAGATTTAACAGAATTTTTATGGTTGTGCACAGTCCCGGTTGCATTTCTTTCAGAGTGCGCTTAGGATACATCTTGACGCTGGAAAACCCGCTGGCGCAGCAGATGAACGGCGGTTCATCGGTAGCTCTTCACAGTAACTTTCGCATTAGACAATCACGCCGGCCCTAAAACGTTTTTCCGACAGGAGAAGCTCCCCAATGGCATGGTATGCATACTGCATCGTTGAGCAGCAAGCAGTTCAGGGTGGTATCCGCGCACGTCGTCCCCTCCCCGTAGAAGGGCTCAAAGGCATTGCTGACGCACAGATATTTGCGTACCCCAGCGGCGACTTTTCCGTACTGGTAAGCGAATATATCCCGACGGGCGACCTCGGGCAGAAGGCGCTTCTCCAGCATGCACACGTGGTCAGCGAATGCTTCAAGCGCACCACGGTATTGCCGTTCCGTTTTGGCACCGTATTTGATACGGATGACGCGCTGCGCCGCGCTGTCCGGCTCAACCGTAAGGCATTTACGGAGAATGTGACCAAATTGAAAGGCAAAGCGGAGATGCATTTGAAATTACTGATCAAAGACGGTTCTTTGCGGGAAGCGCTGGAAGAAATTGAGCTCCCTGCAACCGTCGGCAGTGAATACCTCAGTAAACTCCGCGAAAAAGCCGTCCGGCAGCGTGAACGTCAAACCAAAGCCCGCGCCCTCTCTGTTCAAGTCCATAAAATCTTTTCTCCGCTCGACCAGGATGTTTGTTGCCGCAAGATCGACTCCGGCGGCATGCTGATTGATATCGCCCACCTGATTGACCATAAAAAGGTGCAGAAATACCAGAATCGCTATCAAATGGCAACGCGACACCTTCCGGGAATCGAGGTGGTGATGAGCGGTCCCTGGCCACCCTATCACTTCATCTCCGGTAAAAGATCGTCTTAGGTTCCACCCCGAATACAAATAGCTTCTTTAAAAAGCATTAAAGGACGAAAAATGTCATTTTTTCGTCCTTTTGTCGTCTTTTCTGCGATTCACTAAGCATCCAAATACCTGAAAATGGAATCGCAGTACAATACCTGGGTACATTGTCAAGTCAATGTTTACCGTTTCTACTTGTCCTGAACTGTTCCTTTCCTTTATCAGATCGGCAAATTTTTGCCATGGAGATTGAATGAACCAGAAGACCCGCATTCTGATTGTGGATGATGACGTGGTCATGGCACGGTACCTCGCCTCCCACCTTAACCGGCGCAATTTCGAGGTGACCGTTGCCTCCAGTGAACAGGAAGCGTTGCGCATGTTTCGCGCGCTTGATCCGGTCCTGGTCCTGGTAGAAACAACGATTGACGGCGAAGCTGGCATGGAAACTCTGCAGCGTCTCAAACAGATCAAGCCCACCGTTTCCGTCATGATCATTTCCTCCAGTAAAGATCCCGAGGTAATTTTCCGCGCGTCCAAGCTTGGAGCAGACGATTACATCAGCAAGCCGATCGATCCCAAGGAACTTGACCTGAGAATCGGCAAAATGCTTGACAATCAGCGTCTTTACAGCGAAGTGACCCAGCTGCGCGAGCAGGTCCGTCGCCAGACCGATTTCACAATGCTGTTCGGCACCAGCCCGAAGATGATGGAAGTAAAAATGACGATTGAGCAGGTGGCGGACACAACGGCCACGGTGCTCATTCGCGGCGAAAGCGGCACCGGCAAGGAAGTTGTCGCGTATGATCTATTCCGAATCGTCACGCTGTGACAAGCCTTTTGTGAAAGTGAACTGCGCCGCCATTCCTCATGAGCTGCTGGAAAGCGAACTGTTTGGGTATGAAGCAGGCGCTTTTACCGGGGCCAACCGGCAAAAGCTGGGCAAATTTGAGCAGGCCAATGGCGGCACCATCTTCCTGGACGAAATCAGCGAGATGCATCCTGCGCTGCAGGCCAAGCTTCTGCACGTGCTCCAGGACCATGAGTTTTCCCGGCTGGGCGGCAAACGCGATGTCCAGGTAGATGTCCGCGTTCTGGCGGCAACCAACAAACCTCTGGAACGCGCCGTGGAAGAAGGCGTTTTCCGCGAAGACCTTTTCTACCGCCTTAACGTGGTCACCATTCATATTCCGCCGCTGCGTGAGCGCCGTGAAGAGATTCCTGTATTCCTCAAATATTTTCTGGAGAAATACAGCGAGCACTACGGCAAGAAGCCCCCCATGTTCAGCGAGTACGCCATCACACGCATGATGGAATACACATGGCCGGGAAACATCCGCGAGCTGGAAAACATGGTGAAGCGCTACGTCATTGTTGGCAATGAGGCGCAAATCATCCGGGAATTATCTACCCACAAACCAATCATGTCGTCCCTGTCTGGAGAACCACGACGTGAAATCGCTCCGGCTGTAAGCCCGGCGCCTCCTGTCCACGCGAATGGCAATGGCGCTGAAATGGAAATGCCTTCTTTGCTGGAAATTGGGAAGCGGGCCGCTATGCAAGCGGAGCGCGAGGCGATTGAGCGTGTCCTTGCGCAGACGCGATGGAACCGCCGCCAGGCCGCTAAGATATTAAAGATCAGCTACAAGGCTCTGCTCAATAAACTTAAAGCCATGGAAGAGCAAACCAAGGGACAACAAAAGCATGAAGAGGCTTAAAGTTGGCACACTTATTCCATACGTGAGAGGCCTGTTTACTTTGCCGTGGCTTATGGCCCAGATGAGAAAAGCAGAGCAAGACTCATCCTAACTGATTGAAAAGTAACCATATAAATTAATCTGATCTTTTCCGGGCCGCCAAATGCAGTCATTTGGTTTCTGAGTTGCTTTACATAAAGCAAACAAATACAAAGAGGCCGCGAAAAATCAAAATGACTTCAACCCTTTACAGAGTCTTAGACTTCACCAAACTACATTGTCCTGGCGTAAGCCAAGACTTCATCTAGTATCGCCTTCCCTGAGAGATTTTCCCTTCCCCTTTCGCCTCTTTAAATGGAGCGGCCTTCGGGCCGCTTTTTACTTCTGGGAATCTTGCTTTTCTTGGTGACGATTGGCCGGTGGCCAGCATCTAACTGGTTCCTGCGTATTTGACGGGTACACTTATGGCGGCTAAGATTGATAATTTATCAGGACACATGGACAAGAAGAAGCTTGACACCTTTAAAAAGAGGCTGGAAGAGCGGCAGCAAACCCTGCGCAAGACCGTGAGCAGAACGGAAGAGGACGGACGCATTGCGGACCAGGACTCAGCGCAGGACATTGCAGACCGCGCGGCCAGCTCGTACACCAAAGAATTTCTGTTTTCCCAGAGCAACAATGATCGTCAGTTGCTCCACATGGTTGAGACAGCGTTGCAGCGCATTCGTGAAGGTGAGTTTGGCGAATGCGTGAACTGCGGCAGCGAAATCAACGCCAAAAGACTGGAAGCAGTTCCATGGACGCGCTACTGCATTGGGTGCCAGGAGAAACTGGAGAATGGACAATTAGAAGAAGCCCGCGAGTAGTAAGCTTCCACATCTGAAAAAATAAAAGGAGATGCAATGCGCATCTCCTTTTTGTTTTCGTAAAAATGGTTAGTAGAGGTTGAAGGCCACTTCAATTTGCATTTCAACAGCCACGGGGCGACCATCTTTTTTGGATGGATCAAACTTCCAGACCTTCACGCCTTCCAGCGCTTTCTCATCCAGCCCCATGCCCAGGGAGCGAACGACACGCTGGTTGTGTACCCGGCCATCGGTGCCCACAACAATATCCAGCACCACCACGCCCTGGTATTTCGCTTTGCGCGCCTCTTCTGAGAATTCCGGTTCAGGCGTGTAAATAGGACGGGGAGCGCTCACGCCGGCGCCCACATGGAAGATGCCGGAGCCCACACCCGGGCCGCCATGTCCAGAGCCTACACCACCGCCATCACCGCTGCCGATCCCGCTGCCCACGGCGATGCCGTTTGAAGGCGTCATGAGTTTTGACAGAGGATCACCAATCTGATTGGTCTGCGGTATCTTCAGGTCGGCCACCACCGTAGGTTCCATCATCAGCTTGCTCTTCTGCTGTGGGAACACTGTAGGCGGCGTAAATTGCTGTTTGGCTGCTTTCGGAGGCGCTCCTGTAGAAGCTTTAAGCTTGCTGGCATCGCCACCACCGCCGCCGCTGGGTCCGCCTTTGCCTATTTTCGCGGGAACATAGGACGTCAGTTCAACTGGGTTGCCGGAAATAGGAATGATCTTGGTTGGGACCGTCATATGCAACAGCCAAAGCATCAAGGCTATCGCCGCTGTGTGCGTTACAGCAGACAAGAGAAAGTTTTCCGGCCTGACCTGATACGTTCCATATCCCACGCCCAGCAGAGTAGGCATAACAGTTCCATTCGTCTGCTGGTCCTTGGCGAATTTCACCACGGACTGTTCACTGGACGGTTGACCGCCAGCTTCCGGTGTTTCTGGCTTCGGTTGCGATTTAGAGTCGAGCGGAGACATAAAAAAGCTTATCCAGTATAGACGTCACGCAGCGGCAAAAGTTTCACGATGGTGCCGGGACTAAAGTTAGTGTACCTAAATCCTGCTGAATCGCAATAGTTTACCGGTGAAACAGTGAACCAAAAAAGCCCTTAACTCTGCCGAAAAAGCCCTTTTTTACCTTTTTCGGCGCATCTGCTTTCGGCGCATCTCCCGTCTGGGTTTTCTGCGCCGGTAAAGACACTTCTGCTGCCTCTTCCTGAAGAACGATCGGGTCTATCTTTTCTTGCAGAAAAAAGACGTTTGGCAATGAGGAAAATTGCAGCCTGGCAACTGAATATGGCGCTACCCCGGTGCGCCCGCTGAAGACAAAAGGCGTATCCACCTGCACATGCAACTGCCCAGACCGGTCTGTGGGCGGAGCCGCGTCAGGCTCATTGCTGGGAATACCTGTGGCTTCCGCTGCAGTCACGGTCGCTGGTTTCTCTGCCGGCGGTGTGGGTACTGGAGCTGTCTCAACCTTCATCGCCGGAACAACCGGCGGACAACCACAATCCCTGCTCAGAGGACTCCTGGCGGCAAGTTTACCGCCGGCAAATAGAATGGCTTCATCGGGTGGGACTTTGTATGTGTCTGTCCCAAGAAGTTCAGAAAGTCCGATCTCAGTTGTGTTTCCTGGCAAAGGCTTTACGCATGTGTCACCATTTCTGCTCACGCCCAGAGCAAAGTGGAAGACGCCAGGCCCAACCATCATTACATTGAGATCAGGGGTTATCAGCACGTCTGCTGCCTGCTGGGTAAGCTGGTAGTCAATCTCTACCGCACCCGCGCCGGTGGCCAGCACGATTCCTGAACCTGCGGCACTTACATTCAACCCGCTGCGCGGGCATATACGCACCTGGCCGCCACGGAACAGGCGAAGCGTAGCAGGCGCAATTCCGGCGGAGAGGTCTGAACCGGAGACCACGGCCATGCCGGAGCCGGCCAGTTGCATTGATTTCTGTCCACTGGTGTCGGAGGCGAACAACTCACCTAATGGCAGCGGGCCCTGGGCAGGAGCAGGGACGCTGATCAAGGGTACGGCAGCAGCCCCACACGCCAGAATTCCGGCCCTTAAAATGGCTGACGAAAGCATTCGCAGAGCAGCTTACTCCTCGCCTACAAAATCGTACTTTTCAATGCTGATTGCCACGCCCTGTTGTTGTCCCGCTTTATCTACCCGCAGAACTTTTCCTGTACAGCGCACGCGAATGGCGTCGGCCAAAGTGACCTCCGGTGGCAAGGTCATCACAAATTCAATCGGCGCGCCGCTTGTGATGTCCGTCTCCAGATACATGAATACGCCGCGCGAACTGACGTCACGCGTGCGACCGGCAAGGTCCAGTTTTTCCTGGCCCAGGAACTTCACAGAAATCGGTAACTCCAGCGAAAACCGCCGCGTTGAGCGTTTTTCCTGCTTCGGCTGCGCCATGGGCTTGGCCTCCAGGTAAGTAGCCGTTTGCCCTGATTCTAGCCTATGTAAGGAAAATTTAAACGGAATATTCCTGAAACCGGGGCCGCGATTTCCGCTGCCAGTCACAGTTCCAGGAAGTTCTTTAGCAGCAAGCGGCCTGAATCCGTCAATACGCTCTCCGGATGGAACTGCACTCCCTCAAGTGGAAAATGGCGGTGGCGCAACCCCATGATGACCCTTGTCCCATCGGCTTCGCAGGTCTCAGCGCTGATTTCCAACTCGGGTGGTAAGCCGTCCTCGGCCACAATGAGAGAGTGATACCGGGTCGCCGTCATCGGCTGAGGAGCGTTGTGAAAAACTGTCTTGCCGTCATGCTGAATCTGGCTGACCTTGCCATGCATGACCTGGCGGGCGCGCACGACATTCGCGCCAAAGGCCGCGCCAATGGCCTGATGTCCCAGGCACACTCCCAACAAGGGCCGCTTCCCTGCGAAATACCTGATCAGGTCAATGCTGATGCCCGCTTTCTGCGGCGTGCATGGACCGGGCGAAATCACAATATGGTCCGGCTGCATGGCATCAATGTCCGCAGACGTTACCTGGTCATTCCGGCGCACTTCCACTTTTTGTCCCAGTTCACCCAGATACTGGACCAGGTTGTAGGTAAACGAATCGTAATTGTCGAGAACAAAGACCATTTGGCAATCCTGTTAACAGTGTAGCTAAGAATGCCAGGATGAAACCAGCAGGAGCTTCATGGTGCCAGCCACAAAGAAATATTTGTGATAGCGTTTTCCTGTGCTGCACATCACCAATGGCGAATCTGTGACCGGAACGTTCCGGCAGGTCAGATTTCCTGGGTCTTATCTTTCATGGCTGGACGTGCTGCACGATGGCCCAGTCCCACGGACTGCCACACTGGACGAACTTTCTGATGTGCGGGCGCACGCTCTGGCGGAATTTGGCTGGGACAACTATGAAAAAGTCCGCGCCAGGTTTACGGCCCGCGACCGCGCTCTTGAAGACTTCCGCAAACAAGAGGAAGTGGTCTTATGGTTCGAGCACGATTTATATGACCAGTTGCAGCTGATCCAGTTGCTGGATTGGTTCGCTGAAC
>DAHUXF010000279.1 GCA_027307295.1 Acidobacteriaceae bacterium | reverse complement strand
TTGCCAGTGTTTGCCGCCATCCGTGGTTTTGTAGATACGAGATTGCGCTCCTGGACCTATGCTTAGGACGAACGCCGTATCCCGGTCAAAGCCCTGTATGTCGCGAAAGTCCAGCGCTTCCGCGCCTGCAACGTTGAGCTTGACCCACGTTGCCCCGCCATTGATGGTGCGGAGGACGGTGCCGCTGGCCCCGCTGGCCCAGGCCACCTTGTCAGAAACGGCGCTGATGCCGCGAAGCTGGACGTCTGTGCCGCTGGCTTGCTGTTGTACGATGGGCTGGGCCAACGCGCTGATAGGCAATACAAGAGTGATGTAAAAGACGGCAATCGCCAAAGGTAGTCTCATTCCGGCTCCTCAGGAAGATCAGATTGTAACGTTACACCAAATCCTGAGCCTGCATTTATTGGACTGTGCCCTTTGCAGCGAAGCTCCTGCATGGCCGGGTGCGGCCGTGCTCCAGGAGTTCAATATTTCCTTATTCTTGTGGGCCTTGCGGTTGCCTAATCTATGTTGTATAACCTGCTTTCAATCAAGCTAAATTTGATTCTTTGCGAGGTAGTTGATGTTCCGCACCACGATTCGCTGGGCCCTGTTGGCCGTGATTTGTTTTTTACCTTCTTGCCGTATGTTCGCGCTGGATGACTGGCAGCCAATCAATCCTGACGAACTGAAAATGACCGCAGATCCGGCCCACAACGCCAGGGCGATCATCCTTTATCACGAGGAGGTCGCAGACGATAACACGCGGCATAAATACGTTTATAAACGGCTGAAGATTTTTACAGACAAAGGCAAGGACCTTGCCAGCGTGGAGATTCCCTATGATGCCAGCTTTATTGGCATTTCTGACATTAAGGCCCGCTCGATTGCACCCGATGGCACAATCACCCCGTTCACTGGAAAAGCGTTCAACAGTTCACTCATCAAGGGCCATGGCCTGAAATACCAGGCCAAGACCTTCAGTATCCCCAATGTTCAGGCAGGAAGCATCATCGAATGGAAGTACGTCGAATACTGGGAGGACTATGTCATTGCTCCCCATTGGACGGTGCAGGAGAACCTGTTCCAGAAGCACGCCAAATTTACTTTCATTCCTTACGGCAAGAGCGGGCACTACATTGTCGACTCGCGCGGAGACATTAAAGACCGGGTGTTTTACACGCTCGTGGGGCTGCCGGAAAAAACCGCAATCAAGACGATAGCGAACAATCGAATGGAACTGGAGATGAACGATATTCCGGAATTTGTCCCGGAGAGTTATTCTCCGCCGGATGAAGTGGTCCGGATGCGCGTGAATTTTTATTACGGCACTGACCGCATGGGTAAGCCCCAGGATTTCTGGAAAGATGAAGGAAAATACTGGAGCAAAGAGGTGGAACGCTTCATTGGGCATTCACAATCGGTAGCTGCGGCCGTGGCCCAGGTCACCAGTGCGTCCGATAAGCCAGAGGATAAGGTCCACAAGATTTATGCCTTCATCCAGAAAATGAAGAATTTAAATTATGACCGGACAGAAGACTCCTTTGAAGGAATGGGCCGGGACGCCAGGGAAAAACGCACTATTGATGATGTGGTCCGCAATAATGAGGGCTTCCGCGATGAACTTGTCCGGACCTTCGTTGCCATGGTCCGCGCCGCGGGGATTCCGGCTGTTGTGATGCGCGTTTCTGATCGCGACGATAATATATTCCAGATCAACGTTCCTAATCCGGGACAGTTGACCTCTGAGATCGCGGTGGTCACGCTCGACGGCAAGGACGTATTTCTTGATCCCGGCACACGCTTTTGTCCTTTTAAGTTGCTTGCCTGGCAACATACCTCTACCGCTGGATTGCGTCAGAATCCCGGCGGAAGCGGAGCAACAATGGCTGACACTCCAGTTGCCAATTACAAGGATGCCATCAGCAAGCGTGTTGGGCGCTTGCTTCTGGCGGAAGACGGCAGCGCCCATGGGCAGGTTGGCATTGCCTGGGCAGGCGAAGAAGCCCTGATTCAACGGCAGATCGCGTTCAAAACGGATGAAGAAGGACGCAAAAAACATCTGGAAGCTGAAGTGAAAAGAATGTTGCCGAGCGGAGCCACCGTACAGTTTATCTCCGCTACGGGCTGGGATACCCCAGACGTTCAGCTTTCCGCAAATTTCAAAGTTGAGGTTCCGTCATTTGCCACGGCAGCAGGGAAGCGCGTGATGGTCCCCAGCAATCTTTTTGAAGCTGCCAGTGTGCAACCCTTTGCCCATGGCGAGCGGAAACATCCTATCTATTTTGAATATCCGTATTACACCATGGATGATGTGCAGATTACTTTTCCGGCCTCGCTGAAACCAGAGAGCATTCCAAAAACAGCGCCCGTCAAGACCACGTATTCAATTTATACGGTACAGCGCAACGTTACAGGGAATACGATTGCGTATACGCGTGACTTTGGCATGGCCGGAGTGGCGTTCAAAGCCGCGGATTATCCTGAGCTGCAGAATTTTTTTGCCGGCATGCTCAATGGAGATTCAGAGCAGTTTATTCTCACAGCGGCCAAATAAGCGTTTTTACTGCCCCAGCGCCTGTTTGAGCTGGGCGATGATTTGCTTCACCTGGGGAGCAAGGCTGCCTTCAGGATCAAGCCGCAGGCATTCCTGAAATTCCGCCAGGGCAGACTGCGGGTCTTCCTTTTGTATCTCGATATTGCCCAGCAGGGCATGCGGTCCAGCGTAGTCCTTATTGAGCTCAATGGCCCGGCGCACATGCGGCTCGGCGGCCTGCCATTTATTTTGGCCCCATAGGCTGCGTGCCAGTTCATATTGCGCTTCCGCCGAATCGGGCTGTATCTCCAGGCTGTTCTGCAGGGCCTTTTGTGCGCCCGCGTAATCCTTCTGCTCATTCAGCGCAGAACCAGCGCCCAGGTAGGCTTTGGCATTTCCCGGCTCTACTTTTGCGGCTTCTTCAAATGCCCACTGCGCTTCGCTCCAATGTTGCAGTTGCATGTGCGCAAGGCCCTGGAGAAGGTAGGCCTGTCCATACCAGGGATCAAGCTTGCTGGCCCGCCTGAATTCTTCCAGGCTGGCTTTTGCATCGTGCTGCTTAAAGAAAAGCTCCTGGCCTTTGGCCATGGCTTCTTCCACTTCGGGTATCGAACGGCGCTTATGGGTTTGCGGCGCGGGAGTGGTTTGGGCTGCCGGGCTGGGATGTTGCGGAGATAGGCCGTATGAAGATGAAGAGATCGCCAACAAGATAAAAGTACAAACGTTGAAAATCCTGCTCATGGCGAAATTGTAAATAGTCCCAGGCATGAAGCCCAAACTGCGAAAATGGTCTTTTATCATTGGTGATTACTTATAGACTGCAACCTGCGCAATCACCAAAATTCCAGCTGTAATGATCACAGCACCTGCGGCGCGGGCGACAAGCGTTGGCAATGGAGCCAGCCGCTCCATGGTGATGGCAGCCGTGATGAGGGCCATCGCACCCAAATTCATTACGCCGGCCACCAGCAGGACCATGGTGAACCCGATGCAGCACACCATGCAGTGCACGCCCAGCCACAGACCGTGGCGCCATGCGCTGCGAGCTCCGGGGGATAGCATGTGTGCACAATTCGCTTCGTCCCGGCAGCGGCATAGCTGGCGCGCTTTCCAAGGCGTTAGTTGAAGGGCTCCTGCAAATAAAAGGACGGAGCCGGTTATAGACGGTACAGAGCGGGCCAGTTCGGGCCATTTCATCTCCGCCCTGGTTATGAGAACGCCTACCGGGTACACAAGAACTCCCAGGAAGGACCACACAAAAATGTAACCCACGCCTGCCTGCGCTGTTCGCATATTCAGGTGGACTGTTTCAGGCCCGCGAAGAGAAGTGCGGTAGCGCAGCAGCGCGGGTGCAAGCGCGGGCAGCATCATGGCGGCCATCATCACAATCCACATCTCCATGAATGAGAAGGCGGAAGCGAGCCAGCTCTGGTCCTGCATCGTCATCCAGGCCATCGACATGGTCCAACCGCCGGGCATGGCCATGCCGCTGGACATGGATATGTCGCCATAGATTGTTGCTGCTGCGCTGGCCAGGAACAGAAGCGCGCTGGCACTCAGAAATGCCCAATCGCGCTTCAGTCCGGCGCAGAAGTTATTGCTCGTACTCATCGTGCCGCCGCACCCAGAATGGCCCCCGGCCATCCTCATCCCGGCCTTTGGGTACCACGTCCAGATAGTGATAATGGGTGTTGAATATTTCGTTGCCGCGCGTGTAGGCCGAATAGGTGTGAAAAACGTTATTGTTCTTGTCCCGGAAAAATATGCTGTGCCCTTCCCGCTCGGGAGGCCCGAATTCCTGTATGGTGTAGTTGAAGAAGGCTTTTCCCTTGGCGATTTCTTCCGGCGTGAAAGACACGTGATAGTCGAAATTGAAATCCGTTCCCCCGGAAGAAACCCATTTGAAACCCCAGCCCATCCGCTTTTTATAGGCTGCCAGTTTTTCGTAAGGAGCGCGTGAGACGGCGATCATGGTCACATCGCGCTGTTTTAAATGCACGTTAAT
>DAHUXF010000278.1 GCA_027307295.1 Acidobacteriaceae bacterium | reverse complement strand
TTGCACGGCTTTTTCCACCATCTGCTCATCCAGCACAAGCTCCAGCTTGGTTTTCGGGATCAGATCCACGGTGTATTCCTGCCCGCGATAAAACTCAGTATGGCCCTTCTGCCGCCCGTGGCCACGCACTTCCAGCACGGTCATGCCTTCCACGCCAATTTCATGCAGCGCGTCCTTCACGGCATCCAGTTTTGAGGTTCGTATGATCGCTTCAATCTTTGTCATCTGGTTTTTGCCTGCCTCTTGGTGCAATAGTCCCGTGCGTCGTCCCTAGGTCGATGCTTCCCAGTAATAGCCCTCTTCGCCGTGCTGAGACAAATCAAGCCCCTGTATCTCATGGTCTTCTGAAACACGGAGCCCCAGAGTAACATCGACAATCTTTAGAATCACCAGCGTGCCGATAATGGCCAGCAGCCAGGCAATGGCCACGCCAACCAACTGATTCGCCATCTGATGCCAGTTACCCTCCAGCATGCCTGAAGGCAAAGTATTGCCGGCTGGATCTTTAAAGATTGGATTGACAAAGCTGCGGGCAAAAACTCCAGTGAGCAGCGCGCCAACTGTGCCACCGGCTCCGTGTACGCCGAAGGCATCCAGCGAATCGTCGTATCCAAAGCGCGCTTTTACCGCGGTGACCATTGCATAACAGAAGATGCCCGCCAGCAGGCCAATGACAAGAGCTGCCATGGGTCCCACAAATCCTGCCGCAGGCGTGATAGCAACTAATCCGGCCACTGCGCCGGAAATCGCACCCAGAGCAGTGGGCTTGCCATGGCGCAACCATTCGGCCCCAGCCCATCCGATCACCGCCGCGGCAGCAGCAAAGTGCGTGGCTACAAATGCGCTGGTGGCCAGGGTTCCGGCGCTCAAAGCGCTGCCGGCGTTAAAGCCAAACCATCCTACCCACAGCAGGCATGCGCCTACAAAGCTCAGGACCACGCTGTGCGGCGGCATAGGCTGCCGCGGATAACCCAGGCGCGGCCCAAGATACAAAGCGCACACCAGCGCGGAAACGCCGGAGGTAATGTGCACAACGGTGCCGCCGGCAAAATCAAGAGTAGGAAAACGTCCGCCTAACGCGGCATTCAGCAGGCCGCCCTTGCCCCAGACCATGTGCGCCATGGGGCAGTACACCAGCAATGACCACAGCACCATGAACAGCGCCATTGCGCTGAACTTCATCCGCTCCGCAAACGCGCCGGTGATCAGCGCGGGCGTGATGATGGCAAACATGAGCTGATAAACCATAAAAGTCTGTGCGGGTACGGTGGAAGCGTAGTCCGCGTCGGGCTGCATGCCTACGCCGCGCAGAAAGAAGTTGTGCCATCCGCCGATAAAGCTGCTCCCCGTCCCAAAGGACAGGCTGTACCCAACAAGGCCCCACAGCACAGTCACAACCGCCATCATGGCGAAGCTTTGCATCAATGTGGCCAGCACATTTTCTTCCGGACCAGGCCGCCATAAAAAAGCGCCAGCCCTGGCCCCGTCATCAGAAGAACAAGAGCAGAGCACATTAACATCCAGCCGTTATCGCCGGAAGTTTTGGCGTCGGCAATTTGTTGTTCCAATTTGATGATGCGCTCATTCAGGAAGTCTGCGGGTTTGGGAGGCGAAGTTTGGGCTGCAAGGACCAGCGGCAGACAAAAAAGAAAACACGTAAGGCAACGGAAAAAGAACTTCGCCATAAATGATTTTCAGCTCCAGGAAGCAACTTGATCCAGACCTGGAGAACAATCTAGCGATTGAGGCCGGCAGAAGGAAATTGAAAAAATTTATGATTGCTATAAGAGAATCGGAAGGCCTTTTTCCTGCGGCGTCACAACCAGGTGTTGGTAAGGTGTAGTGGCCGGTGTTGTTGCAGGCATTTGGGGTGGCCACGCGGCGTATTCAGCGATGTTCTTCCCGTTCTTTCGCAATGCGCCGCCATTCTGCGCAGCACTTCTTGCCTCCCTCCGGTGTTGGACACAAGCAGCGCCCGCTTCAGCGGGAATGACCGCCATCCTTTTGTGCTGTTCCCCTTACTCGCCCGGTTTTCTTGGCTGACCGTTTCTCGGCAAAAATCAAGAATTTTAGCGGGTCAGGTGAATACGGAAATTGCTCTTTTGTCCTTTCTGAGAAAGCTATTTGGTCTAGTAGAAGGCACATATAAGGTCAACTTTTTATAAGAAAATATTTATTTAAAATTCCAGATAGTTTTGTACGGCACATAGAATTCTCTGGTCATTGCACTAAAATAACTCGGCCACTGCACTAAAGCTAATCTGGTCATTACACTAAAGTAACCATTAGCTTGGCAGCCCCTCACTGAACATAATTTCTTAAATATAGGCAGATGGAAAGAAGTTGGTTATTCTTCTGCTTCGTCCGGCTTGTCAGAGATACCGAACCTATAGCCGACGCCGCGTATGGTACGGATCAATTTCACCTTAGCATTTTCATCAATTTTCTTGCGCAGATAATTCACATAAACATCTACCACGTTCGTCATGGTATCGGGAGCAAGCTTCCAAACATGCTCAATGATCATGTTGCGCGTGATGCGCCTGCCCGGATTACGCATGAAATATTCCAGAAGAGCAAACTCTTTGGGCGTTAGATCTATCAGCCGTCCCTCACGATGGACCGTGCGCTGCATATAATCCAACTCCAGGTCGCCCACCTTCATCATGGCCTGCCCAGGACTGTTTTTACGCCGTAAAACAGCGCGAATACGCGCGGAAAGCTCAGAAAATGAAAACGGTTTGGTGAGGTAATCGTCCGCGCCGGCATCCAGGCAGGCGACGCGCTCCGCTATCTCATCTGTCGCGGTCAGAATAAGTATTGGGATTTGCGGGTCTCTGCTGCGGACTTTAGCAAGCACTTCCGCGCCGGCAACCAGTGGAAGGTTGAGGTCCAGAATTAGCAAGTCATAAGCGCCGGTCTTCATGCGTTGCAGGGCTTCATCACCGTTTGCCGCAATTTCAGTAATGTGATCTTCCGATTTGAATGCCTTAGCGATGAAAGCAGCAAGTGGCGCGTCATCTTCAGCAATCAGAATTCGCATCCCGGATTCTTCTCCGTCGCTCACTAGGATTGTGATTTTCCTACTTTGCGAAAAACCATTTTAACAGCACATTAACAGATATAAGAGCATGAACCTCCCCGCTTTGTAGGTAAGAAATATCTTATAGGTGCCTCAAACGATACTAATGAAACTAGACCGCAAATGCTCATTCATAACTCTTCTGAGTGTCGCCATGATTGGCCCTCCATCCCGCGCTTCATTTTTTTGAACATGACAATAACGCTGAAGAAGGAGAACAGCCGTTCATAGGACTGAGTACGCTTAAGACGCCGCTTCATTTCCAGGGCCGCTCCCAACGGCAAAAATTCAACAGTCCAGAAGCGGTTGAGATAGAATGCTAAGCAATTCATCAAAGTTGATGGTGCTTGGCTCATCAACCTTTCAGTGCGTTGAGAGATCATTGGGAATGTCGGAAATTAAGGGGTTTTTACCCAAAGCCAGCCCGGAACCGGCGGTGCGGAAAGATTCGCCGGTCATCGACGCCGGCACAGTTCTGAAGTATTTGCCACAAGCGGCCGTACTGGCCGATGTCCAGGGATTTCTTGTCTCGTTTAACGCTGCCGCTGAACAACTCTTTGCTGAATCTCTGCATGAGCGGATTGGCCATCCGTGGTTTCCAGTGGGCCTCCGTTCTCTTGAAAACAAGGAAGTAAGCACGCCTGGCCAGTTTCTTCTTCATCAAGCCTTGCAGAGCCAGCTTTCCCAGGATGCTGAATTCTATATAGGCGATCCGCATATGCAGGCGGGCTCGCGGATCAGCGCCAGTGCGCGTCCTTTATTTACTGATGAGGGCAAACTTATTGGGGTCTTGCTTATGGCCCATGCTGTTGAAAGTTCAACCGGCACGAAAGGCGCATCAGAAAATTCTTCTCCAGCGCCCTTTCCCGCTGCCAAAAGCTTTCTTGCCGCCGTGACTCATTCGGCAGATGCGGCGATCATCGAAAAAAACCTGGATGGCGCGATCTTAAGCTGGAACCCGGCGGCGGAACGCATCTTTGGTTACACTGAGCAAGAAATCATCGGCAAATCCGTTTCCCTTTTGTATATGCCCGGCCAGTCCGAGGAATTGGTTTCCATTCTGAAAAAAATCCGTGCCGGGGAGAGCGTAATCAATCAAGAAACCGTACGCCGCCACAAAGACGGGTATCCAATTACGATTTCCCTCACCGTGACCCCCATACACGATGACACCGGCAGGATCATTGGCGCCGCTAAGATTGCACGAGATATCACAGAAACAAAAATCCTGATGGCCCAGGAGCGGACAGCGCGTGCCGAAAGCCTTTTGGAAAGACGGTTTCGGCGTCTGCTGGAAGCGGCCCCGGACGCAATTATGGAAGTGGATGCCCAGGGCCGGATCATTATGGTCAATCAGATCGCGGAAACAATGTTTGGCTATTCGCGTGTCGAAATGGTTGGTCTTAATGTTGATGCATTGGTGCCGGCGGCCATGCG
>DAHUXF010000277.1 GCA_027307295.1 Acidobacteriaceae bacterium | reverse complement strand
ACATACTGGTGCGAGGCAAAGGCGACAAAGAACGGATTGTTCCGCTGGGGCGCGCCGCGCAGGAGCGAGTGCAAACCTACATGGCGGATGGACGCGAGGCGCTCTTGAATGGCCGGGTTTCACCAATGTTATTTGTGCGGCGAGGCGGCGGCAGATTGACGCGGCAACGGGTTTGGCAGATGGTGCGCCGGGCATCAGCGGATATACGGCATGCCAGCCCGCACATGCTGCGGCATAGCTGCGCCACGCATATGGTGGAACACGGCGCGGACTTGCGCACGGTACAAACCATTCTTGGCCATGCTGATATTTCCACCAGCCAGATCTATACGCATGTGGCGCTGGACCGGCTGAAGACTGTTTATCGGGAATTTCACCCGCGCGGCAAGAGACGCTCTGCGGAGAACAGGCCATGAATAGGGCACATTTGCGCATAAACCGTCAGCGCGTCAATCCTGCGCGCGTACATCCGGAGATACAAAAAGGCTGCGCCGGGTTTCTGGAATCCATGGGCGGAGAAAGAAACGCCTCTGCGCACACCTTACGGGCCTATCGCAATGAGCTGAATCGCTTTGCAGAGTACATGGGGCCTGAGATGCGGTGGAAAGATATTGACCACATCAGCATCCGGGGCTTTCTTTCTCATCTGCACACATCGGGACTGAGCAAGGTATCCGTGGCGCGGGCGCTGGCCGCTTTGAGGTCTCTCTATCAATGGCTGGCGCGCGAAGGCATTGTGCAGCAAAATCCGGCCAAGCTGGTGGCGGCGCCGCGATTACCCAAAAAGCTTCCGCGAGTTCCCACCATGGAAGAGATCAACGGGCTGCTCAATAGCGAGATGCCGGAGGCAGCTTCATTTCCAGAGCGTGACCGAGCAATTTTTGAACTGCTATACGGCTGTGGGCTGCGTAACTCAGAATTGGTGGGAATTGAACTGGGAGACATTGAAGACGCCAACGGCGTCATTCTGGTGCGCGGAAAAGGAAAGAAGCAGCGTTATGTTCCTCTGGAAGGCGCAGCCGCGGAAGCTCTGGGTGTTTATCGCGCCGCGCGGCAGAAGATTTTACTGGAAACAGGCAAGCGTTCGCGACGACTGTTCCTCAATCAGCGCGGCGGGCCGTTGACCTCGCGCAGCGTTGGGCGAATCGTAAAACGTATCGCCATTCTGCGCGGCCTCTCCTCTGACGTGCACCCGCATACGCTGCGCCATGCCTTTGGCACGCATATGCTGACGGAAGGGGCTGATCTCAGGGCCATCCAGGAATTGCTGGGCCATGAGCGGCTTTCCACCACGCAGAGATATACGCAACTGTCGATTACGCACGTCATGGAAGTCTACGATCGCACGCATCCGCGCGCGAAGTAGAGATAGCCGGTGCTGCCGGAATCTTTTGTTCTGCTCCCGACGTCATTTTGCTGGAAGCATGAATCCTGTGGCATTTCCGGGAAGGATGTGCAATTCTACATTCTTCCTGAGGAGCTATATAAATGCGTAAAGCATTGGGACTTCTTGTTGCCATGGTGGCCTTGTGTCCGGCCGTGGCCCAGCAGAGCCTGGGGGAAATTGCCGCCCAGAACAAGGCCGCAGCCGAAGCGAAGAAAGCCGCCTCAAGCGCGCCCAGCAGTGGCGAGGTGATGAAGCTTTTTGGCCTGCTGCAGATTGAAAAGACCATGAGCGCGGTAATTGCAGCCACCAAAGAGCAAAGCATGGAATTTGCCGGGCAGATGCTGCATGAGAGAATGCCCGATGCCACCGATGCCCAGAAGAAACAATTCCAGGCAATGATCGATGAAGAGATGCGCCAGGCCCTGGGGCCGGAAGCCATCCGCGAAATGCTGGAGGCCACAGTCCCGGTGTACCAGCGCCACCTGACCAAAGGCGACCTGGATGCGATGATCGCGTTTTATTCATCGCCCGTGGGGCAGAAGATATTGCAGGAGCAGCCGGCCATGGTGCAGGAAAGCATGGAGGCTTCTGCCGGAATCCAGCAGCGCATTGCCCGCACCATGTTCCAAAAAATTGACCAACGCGTGCAGCAGATGATGGAAGAAGAGAAGAAAGCAGCCAAACCGTAAGCGGCATCAGGTTCCGCCTAGGGTTTGTCTTGGTTTCACCAGCATCGGCAAAATACTTACAACTGCAAATGAATCTATTTGGCAATTACAGCTTTGGTTTCATCTTTGTGGCTATTGCGGTGGTACATTTCATCCGTCGCCGTCCGGACAACTACTGGCTCTGGATCATTCTCATGGGTGGAGGGCTGGGTGCGCTGGTTTATATCTGCGCGGAAGTGTTGCCCGACCTGAGGTTGCTGCGGCATTCGTTCCAGATATTTTCCCATCGTAAACGAATTCAGCAACTGAAGGTGATTGTGCTGGACAATCCAGCGGCAGGCAACTATGAGGAACTGGCCGGATTGCTGATGGAACAGAAGAAATTTGCCGAAGCCAGGGAATGCTATGACAAGGCCATTTCATTGCGGACGGATTCGCCTGATCCGTTTTACCGCCGCGCCTTGTGCGCACTGGAGTTGAATGATTTTGCCGCTGCCGTTGCCGATCTGGAGCGGGTAGTGCAAAAGGACCCCAATTATGACTACCAGCGCGCCGCCGGATTACTGGCTTACGCCTGGGCTTGGAACCACCAGGAAGCTCAAGCTGCCGGCTTATTTGAACAGGTGACGCGGACATCCACACTTTCTGAAACGCAATTCAATTATGCAAACTTTCTGGCTGCCCAGGGCAAGACCGCAGAAGCGCGCCAATGGGCGCAGCGCATCCTGGCGAAGAAGGTCACAATGCCCCGATACCTGAAGCGGCGTGAGCGGCCATGGTTTCGGCGGTCTGCCGCACTGCTTAAGCGCCTGACGGCATGAGACAAGAAGCCGGGGATAGAGAAGCGGCACCGATCCAATCACCGGTCTGGGCGCTTCGTCGCAACAAACATGCCAAAAGCCATAACGTCCTGGGCATAGGCTTGCTTCATCAGCGGAAAAGACCGCACGAAGCGCTGGGTTGGCCCGCCGGTGAAATGAAGCAGAAAACGGAGCAGAGGATTTTCGCCGATCCGTGCACAGTGGGACCACGTCTCCTCGATATGGCGTGTAACGTCGTCAGCCACGGTGACGGTAAGGCCGGCGTCTTGCATCCACCGCTGGTAATCGCTGAGCGATCCCAGGCTGGCGCTCATCATCGCTTCCGCAATCGTGCTGACCAACTTTTGTTCTTCAGCATTCAGCGGACCATCACGACGGAGCCAGGCACAAACAGCGAGAATGCCGCCCGGTCTTAGAGCTCGACTGCAGCGTTTGAAAAATCTGTCTTTGTCAGAAAAATGCTCGCTGCTTTCTATGATCCAGATCAGGTCGACGCTGGCCGGTTCAGGGGCCCACTCGTTTGCGTCCTGCACATGAAAATGCACGCGGCGCGACAAGCCCCGAGCTTTGGCTTTGGACGTTGCCATGCGCGCCTGGACTGGACTAATCGTGATTCCTGTCACCTGGCAATTGAACTGGCTGGCCAGCCAGAATGCCGATCCGCCGAGTCCGCACCCTATATCGAGTGCGCAACATCCCATGGGAATGCCAGCCCGGTCCGCCAGACGCTCCATCAACTTAATTTGCGCCCGCGCTGCTGATTCATTGTTTTCCCAATAGCCGTGATGTAGATGTTCACCCCAGAAAAAGCGGTAGAGAAGCGATAACCGATCATAGTGACTTCGGATATGCTTGATTTCAACAGGAAAATTTGTCGTGGTAGTCATCTGCAGTTGAGAGATATTCTCCTCCGAAGCAGTTTCAAGTTCGGGTGCTGTATGGTTCTCTCTGCTTTAAGGGTTGTTGTTGTAAGAGATGCGTAAAAGCAGCACCCCGGTTGTATTTCACAAAGAAACACGCTGCTGGTTCATGATTGTCAGGAACGCCAGCGATGCTCCGGGCTGCCGGATTTTGTGAGATGGCCGGCCACTGGTAAAATCAAATCGTACTGTGTTGTCGTGGGGCTATAGCTCAGCTGGGAGAGCGCATCGTTCGCAACGATGAGGTCGTCGGTTCGATCCCGACTAGCTCCACCATTCTAACCATCCTATTTTTATCAGCTTACAAGCACGGCTTGGGATTTGTACCGTTTTTGTACCGCCGTTTGACCGAGTTTCGGTTCTCGCTTAACTTCCTGCCTGTTGTCATGGGACTTTTCGTGTACGCCCGGCACACGGCAGACTGCCCCAATCGCGACGATCGGTTTTGGCGACGATGCCGCTGCCCCAAATGGATTCGTGGGGTGCTCAATGGTAAGCCCCTGCGGGAGAGTGCGAATACTCGTAGCTGGGAGCGTGCTGAGCTGAGGGCGCGTGCCATGGAGAACGTTGATGTCCGTCCGCAGTCCCGGAAGGCAACCAAGATCACTATTGAAGAAGCAGTCAAAGCCTTTCTAGAAGACGAGCGCTCTCGGCACCTATCGAAGACGACGACCGGACAGAGCAAAACTCTCCTCGAGAACCAATTGCTGCCGTGGACGCGGGAACTCAGACTAACTCATCTAGAAGATCTGACGACCTTCCAGC
>DAHUXF010000276.1 GCA_027307295.1 Acidobacteriaceae bacterium | reverse complement strand
AATACTCTTTGTTGAGCCAACAGCGCACTGCCCGCGCCCAGCAGGAAGGTTTTTTTAAAAAAGAAATCGCGCCCATGAAAGCTACCAAAGCGCTCCTGGACAAGAAATCCGGCGAGGTAGTGGGCAAAGAGGAAGTGTGCGCCGACAAAGACGAATGCAATCGTCCGGACACTACTCTGGACGGCCTGCTGGCGCTGAAACCGCATTTTGATCCGCATAGCGGGCAGGGTTCCGTGACCGCCGGCAACTCGTCTCAACTTTCTGACGGCGCTTCCGCCACGCTATTGATGTCGCGCGAACGCGCTGACCGGCTCGGCATCCCCTATCAACTGGTCTTTCGCGGCTTTCAGGTTGCTGGCTGCAATCCCGACGAAATGGGGATTGGTCCTGTTTTCGCTGTGCCGAAATTGCTGCAACGCACCGGCCTCAAGATGAACGATGTAGACATCTGGGAGCTGAATGAAGCTTTTGCCGTCCAGGTGATTTACTGCCAGAACAAGCTGGGCATTGATCCGGCAAAACTCAACGTTAACGGCGGATCTATCTCGATTGGACATCCATTTGGGATGACCGGCTCACGCATGGTGGGCACCATGGCGAATGAAATGGAGCGCCGCAAACTCCGCTACGGCGTGGTTACCATGTGCATTGGCGGCGGACAGGGCGCAGCCGGGTTGTTCGAACGCGCCAACTGAGCGAAAGGGAACGGTTATGGCCACGACTGTTATTGACACCGCAAAAAAAGGCGCGGGCTTTCTGCTGGAAAATGTGAGCGCAGAGGAAATCTTTACCCGCGAAGATTTGAGCGAAGAACATAGCGCCATCCAGCGGACGGTTGAAGACTTCTGGGCCAAGGAAGTTGAGCCCAATCTGCCCGCTATTCGCGAAAAAGAGCCGGGCGTTGCTCTGGGTCTACTGCGCAAATCTGCCAAACTTGGGCTGTTGGGGATTTCTGTGCCGGAAAAATTCGGCGGCATGGAAATGGATTTGCCCTCCGTGATGGTTGTTGCCGAGGTGATGGGGCGCGATGCATCCTATGCCGGCTGGCACTCGGCACATACCGGCATTGGCTCACTTCCCATTTTGTTCTTTGGCACGGAGCAGCAGAAGCAGAAATATCTTCCAAAACTCGTGCAGGGCGAGATGCTTGCGGCTTACGCTCTCACCGAACCCCTGGCCGGCTCTGACGCTCTTGCCGCGCGCACACGCGCCGATCTTAGCCCTGATGGCAAACACTATGTTCTGAACGGCCAGAAAATGTGGATCACCAACGGCGGCGCTGCTGATCTTTTTATTGTGTTCGCCAAAGTTGGTGGAGAGAAATTTACGGCGTTCATTGTTGAGCGCGCATTCGGCGGTCTCACCAGCGGCACGGAAGAGCACAAAATGGGCATCCAGGGCAGTTCCACCACCGCTCTCTACTTTGACAACGTGAAAGTCCCGGTAGAGAACGTTCTGGGAGAAATCGGACGCGGCCACGTTATAGCGTTCAACATCCTGAACATCGGGCGGCTCAAGCTGGGGCCGGCGGTGATGGGCGCAGCCAAGAAGATTCTTTCTATCAGACTCAAATATGACAAGCAACGCAAGTCATTCGGGTCAGCCATCGCCAGCTTTGGCGCGATGCAGCACAAATTTGCGGAAATGGCCATTCGTATCTTTGCCACCGAGTCCATGGCGTGGCGCGTGGTGGGATTGATTGAAGCACAATTGAGCAGCGCTGGACATGGTTCGCAGGATTCCGCCAAGGTCGAACTCAAAGCGGCGGAAGAATATGCTTCAGAGTGCTCCATGGTAAAAGTCTTCGCCGCGGAAATGCTGGACTATGTTGCCGACGAAGGCGTGCAAATCCATGGCGGCTATGGCTTTCATCAAGACTACGCCGTTGAGCGCGCGTACCGTGATGCCCGCATCAACCGGCTGTTTGAAGGCACCAGTGAAATCAACCGGCTTGTCATCTCCGGCATGCCGCTCAAACGCGCTGCCCGTGGACTGCTGCCTTTGCTGGAAGCTGCCCAGGCAGAGTTACTCGCAACCGGCAACCTGGATGCAAAAGCGCTCGGCAGCGATGACGAGATGCGCCTGGTCCTCAATGCAAAGAAAATTTCTCTCCTGAGTCTTGGCATTGCCCATCAGGCATTTGGCAATGATCTGGAAAAACAACAGGAAGTGGTGATGGGCCTCTCCGACCTCTTCATGGAAACATTTGCCATGGAATCTACCCTGTTGCGCTGCCGCAAGCTTTCCGCATCGGGCAAGAGCACTGCCGGCGATCTCTGCCCGGTTTTTTTGCGCGACGCCATGCTGCGCATCCAGGCCGCCGCGCAAAACGTCCTGGGTGCATGTTCATCCGGTGATGATCTTGGACGCAACATGAGCAAACTGCGCTCTTACGCCAGCTATGCGCCAGTGAATGCCGTTGCCCTCCGTCGCAGGATTGCAGAACGCCTACTGGATAGCGAACGCTACTGCTTCTAAGTGCAGACCAGTCTTTACAAAAAACTGCCGCACAAAGCCTTCATTTCCCGTTGCGACAACTTTGCTGAATTCTTGCTTTTGACGGGCACCCAGAGTTCAATGTCTCCGATTTCTCGTTGCAGATCAAAGTCCTGCCCATATCGCTCAATAAACTTAGGCGTATCGGCTGCTTCGTGAGCAGGCTCATAGTCTGCCCCTGGAAGCCATTCGTTAAATACAGCAAAGATCGTGTTGCGGAGCGTCCCCAGAGGCCCTTGATGACGAAAAACTGCATATTGCTGCGCCGGGACGCTTATACAGATCAGTTCATCGGGAAGACTGTCAAAGTTGTAAACCTCGACTCCGGAGAGGTAGTAGAAGCTCTCTGAATTCCTGGCCGCGTTGAAGCGCACGCCGAAGGCAGCCCGGCCTACTCTCTCGTGGATATTGCGCATTTGAGGCACAAATTGCTGCCACTGTGCCGGGACGCGTTTCAGGGTTTCAAAGGTATAACGTTCACGGAGTCCTGCAATCAAAAGCGGCCCGGCTTTTTTTAGGCATGGTGGTTCAAGTTGTGCTGTAAGAGTATCGTCCATTTTATTCGGCTCCTTTTGATCGAACTTTATCTGCGCTGAGCAACCGTTGGAATGCTGCCAACAGCGTTATTGATACTTATATCCACCCCGCATTGCAGCGGCAATTATTGAAAGATATTACGCGGGAGAACCATGTGAGCTTGTATCCACAAGCTAGCTACGTAACAAGATCACAGCCAAATCGATTTTTCATCACCCTGGATTGATTTAACTTCCGGTAGTGATTTCGGATTATGGTGAAAAAGTTTCCTTCACTTTAGGGTTCTCTGCATGGAGATAAAGTGATGAACCAGATCGTGGAAGCGTGCCAGAGATTTTATCTAGAAGACTTGCAGGTGGGCCAGCGGTTCACGTCAGATTGCTGTCACATGAATGAAGATCGGATCAAAGCGTTCGCCGCGGAGTTTGATCCCCAACCCTTTCACCTTGACCATGCCGCTTCGCGCACAACGGTATTCGGCGGGCTTGCCGCCAGCGGTTGGCACACTGCCGCTGTTGCCATGCGTTTGCTTGTTACCGGAGGCCTGCCGCTTGCCCATGGCATCATCGGCCTGGGATGTGAACTGGAATGGGCAAAGCCAACGCGTCCTGGAGACACTTTGCGGGTTGAAACGGAAGTGCTTGAAGTGCTGCCTTCGCGTTCAAAGCCTAATCAGGGAGTGGTGCGCGTCCGCAGCACCACATTCAACCAGGACGGAGAATCAGTACAGGTGTTTAAAGGAAAGGTCCTCGGGTTCAGACGCCAGGCCACATAAATATTGACGGATCTAAATATTGGCGGTCAAGACTGGCCCTGTGTTGTGTATTCAATCCCCTCTGCGCGGGAACGATTTCAGGCGATCTAACATTATTTTTTAGTATTTCGCGGTGATTGTTCCCGTCCTGTCCTTTGCGTATAGTTATGGGCCTATGACCTGGATCAAGACAATTCCTCTCAATGAAGCCAGCGACGAGCTTTTGCGTCTTATGGAAGAGCAGCGTTCGCTTTACCCCAAAGAATATGCAACCCCCGTCCTGCCGCTCGACGAAGGGTGCCCGGGCATCATTGCGTCGCACACGCTGATTCCTAAAGCTTTGTTTCATGGGTTCTCTGCCTTTGGGGCGTTGATGTCTCCTGACTTGCCCCTTGCCCGGCGGCAGCACGAAATGATTGCCACCATGGTCTCGGTGACCAACAGATGTTTCTATTGAATTGAATCTCACGCAGAGTTTCTGCGTAGGGTCACTTTAGATGAAGACCTGGTAAATGCGCTGCGCCATGATTATCGAACTGCCCCGATAACGGAAGCAGAACGCGCGATGTTGGAGTTTGTGGTCACACTGACCAAAGATGCCACTATGCTGGGCCGGGCGGACACTGAAAAACTGCGGCAGCACGGATTTGATGATACCGCCATTCTGCAGATCACGCTGATTGCGTCATGGTTCAATTACATCAATCGGGTTGCGGACGCTTTGGGCGTGGGGCGACAGGGGTGAGATTTGTATTGAACTAAAGCGGCATCGGCAGGCTGATGCTTTG
>DAHUXF010000275.1 GCA_027307295.1 Acidobacteriaceae bacterium | reverse complement strand
GGAATATAGCTGCGTACAGCAAACTTCCGCCACGGGCTGCTTAAGCAATATTAGGCCGCTCCATCCACATTCCGTTGCAATCCGAGCCCAGAATGGGAGTGGGGCAAGAGATTTTCCGCTACAAATATGAAACAGGGGAGAATTCTTACCTTCTAATTTTATTCTCTATTGGCAGCTCAATTTCAGGGTTGGGAATACAAACTTGGAGATTTAAGTTATGTCCTAATATGACGCAGAGAAGTGTTTGCCCAAGGATTCGCGGCATCGGTGTAGCGACGCCATCTTCTCGTTTCACGCAAGAAGAAGTATTTTCTCTCTCTGGATACACCAACACTCGAATCCGCAAGATTTTTCTCAATAGCGATATTGACTACAGGCATTTCTATTTTGAGGACGCTCCAACCCACGCTGAAGATTCCAACCAACTCAATGAGCGTTTTCTTAAGGGAGCAATAAGGACTGGATGTCAGGCCATTCGCTCGTGTCTGACAAATGCAGGCATGGCAGCCGGGGACGTTGACTTATTGATTGTCTGTACCTCGACTGGGTATGTATGCCCGGACATTGGAAGCCGCCTGATAGGACATATGGGCTTCCGGCGCGATATTCAACGTGCGTCCATTGTCGGTCTTGGTTGCGCCGGAGCCATTCCCAGTTTGCAGCGTGCGAGCGATTTCGTCCGTGCATACCCGGGCCGAACCGCACTCGTCTTGACGGTCGAGATTTGTTCTGCCTGCTTTTACGTGGATGATACTTTGGAGACGGCAGTCGGAAATGCCATTTGCGCGGACGGTGCTGCCGCGGTTTTGTTGTCGACCGCTTCCTCGAATGAATCATGTCACGTGGGAATCGTCGATTTTCAGTCTTTTCTCGATCCTAACCAACTCGATCAGGTCGGCTTCCACCACCGGCAAGGAAAGCTACGTATTGTCCTGTCCAATGAAGTGCGGAATCTAGCTGCGCCTATGCTGCAAAGTGCGCTGGAAGTCCTGCTGCAACGCAATTCACTCAATCGGTCGGACATCGGCTTTTGGATCGCCCACCCAGGAGGACGCAAGGTCCTGGACAACGTACAAAAGCATCTCGGCCTTACTGATGACCAGACGCAGTTCTCCAAACATGTGCTCCGAAACTACGGAAACATGTCTTAACCAACTGTGCTCTTTGTTCTCAATGAAGTCATCCAAAACGGAGACCCTAAGGCCGGGGACTTGGGATTCATGATGGCCCTTGGCCCAGGGATGGCAGCTGAGGTCTGTTTATTGCAATGGTGAGCCGCGACGATATTCCGTTCCTGCCTTCTTTGCGAGGATTGATTCGTGCCAGGAACAGCACGCAGTGGAACGAGCTTAAGCAAATTCTCTGGCATTCCATAACTGCAAGATTTGCCCGCAAAGGAAATATCTTTCCCCTGGCATGGATTCACCCCTGGAGCAACTGCCGGTCTACACAGCCTCCTGCTCTATTTCAAATGATGGCGGGTTATTGGGTTTCCCAGTCCATCTACGTGGCCGCGAAGTTCCGCATACCTGACGCAATTCAAGGTAGGCCAAAATCGTGCCGGGAAATCGCTGAAATCAACGGAGTGAATGAAGATTCCTTGTTTCGTCTGTTGCGCGTCCTTGACGGCCTTGGCATTTGCACAAAGAAAAAAGAGAAATATGAATTGACTGCCCAAGGTCGCCTGCTCCAGAGTGACGTGCACGGTTCGTTGCGCTCCATGGCCCTTACACTGGGAGAGATTCATTATCAAGCGTGGGGCAATCTTTCGCACAGCATACGCAGCGGACAGCCGGCTTTTAATGAGGTGTTTGGAGCAGGGCTTTTTGAACACCTCAATGAAAATAAGGCCGATGGCGATACCTTCAACGAAGCAATGTCAGATTTTTCCGGGCTGGTTTCACATGCCGTAGCTCTGGCCTATGATTTTTCTGGCGTCCAGTCTGTTGTTGATGTCGGCGGTGGGCACGGAAAGTTCTTGCGGACTATTCTGGGCATGAATGAGCATATACAGGGAACGGTTTTTGATTTGCCTGGTGTAATTGAAGGCACAAAAGAATATCTCTCCCAGTTTGGCGAGCGATGCACCGCAATCGCCGGGGATTTTTTTAAGTCTGTGCCGCATGGGGCCTGCATTTATATTCTAAGCGGGGTGATTCATGATTGGAACGACGACCAGTGTATCGCCATTCTCAAGAGCTGCCGCACTGCCATGGTCGAAAGTAGTAGGGTCTTAGTGGTGGAGATGATCGTGTCTGAATCCAAACCTTGCTTCAGCACACTTCTGGATATGAACATGCTGGTCATGTCCGGAGGACGCGAACGCACTGAATCCGAGTTCAGGAGTCTTTTTCAATCTGCCCAGCTTGAAGTAACAAGAATCATTTCCACTCTTTCGCCTCACAAAATCATCGAGGGGCGTCGTGCGTAAGGACCGGCAGGCATCAGTAAAAGGCAGCTGCAATTATTGTCCGCTCATCACAACTGCCATGGCACTCTCCCAAATCTCTGCGTCTATTGCACAGGGTAAAATTTATAAAATTGTGCTTTTCACGATTTTGGTTCTGTCCTGCCGTTGTCATGCCCAAACGACTCTCGATGATGGATTCCATTCACTTTATAATTTCAACTTTGCTCAGGCCCAGAGATACTTTGCCGGTTGGCAACAATCGCACCCCGACGATCCGATAGGACCGGTCGCCGAAGGCGCAGGATATCTTTTCTCAGAATTCGACCGGCTTGGAGTTTTGGAAATCCAACTCCTGATCAAAGACTCTTCATTTGAGTCCCACAAGGGGATCTTACCTGATCCGGTCATTCGGACTAAGTTTGACGAGGCCTTGAAAAGAGCAGAGAGTAAAGCCAATCTGCAACTAGGCAAGGACCCACGAAACCGCGATGCCCTCTTTGCTTTGACCTTAATCTCCGGGCTCAAGGCTGACTACGCAGCTCTGATTGAGAAACACAATATGGCATCTTTGCGGGATGCTAACCAGGCGCGCCTGTGGGGAGAAAAACTGCTTGCAATTGATCCTGCTTATTACGATGCATATATTGCTTCTGGCAGTGGAAAATATGTTGTCGGCAGTCTGGCGGCGCCGATTCGATGGATGCTTCGCATTGGAGGCATCTCCGGCGATAAGGGCCAGGGCATGCGCGAACTGAAACTTACTTCAGAACACGGCCACTATCTCGCGCCATTGGCTCGAATCCTTTTAGCGATAGCTTATTTACGAGAGAACGAGAGCAGCAAAGCCCAGCAGTTGCTCTCAAATCTGCACGCTGAATTCCCAGAAAACCCCTTGTTCCCCAAGGCGTTAGCGCGACTCGATGCACAGAAATAATCCGGATTCGATTTTCCACGAAAACCAGCACTTCCTTAAAACGGCTATGGCGAGCTATCCGTGTGTTCTTTTAATCCTCACCCTACCATCTTCATTAATGCTGCACTACTCTAGCAGGTCGGCTGTAAGCTGACCGTCTGAAAGGCGGTGAGGAACTAAAGCGCAGTAAAAGTACCTTGTTTGCGTTGTGGTTCTATTCTGGCTGAAAACCACCACCGCTGGTGGAAACAAGCCACCAAATCCTGGCGAAACGCTCTCTTATGGGAGACACACCCCTCCCTCTATCTTGCTAATGGCAATGCAGTTAAGTGAATTGTTGAAATTCTGTAATCATTGGCATTCCGCTTGCCTCTAATGAAGCAGAGCTTTGCCCAGCAAAGCGAGGCATATATGAAACTCAAGCTAATAGCAGTCATCCTAGGATTTCTAATCGCTATACCTGTTGCCGTTAACGCACAGAATTCTGACGACCCGGCGGCGAACCAGGAGTCGCCAGCGTCCCCGGCAAACAATGTTCAACTGCCGCCGGCGCCCGATAACCAGCCTTCCCTGGGACAAGACGCCAACTTGGCAAGTTCCAGCGAATCGGGTCTTGAACAGAGTTACAACACGCCGGCTCCAGCTGAACCCAACGCGGGCGTAGCGCGTTTTAGCCAGATTCATGGAGACGTCTCCACGCAGCGTGGCGACACCAATGGCTGGTCCGCGGCTGCGCTCAATGCTCCGCTGCTGGCCGGTGATCGTGTTTCCACCGGCGACAATGCTCGCACTGAACTTCAGCTTGACTACGCAAACATGTTCCGGCTGGGCTCGCACACGCAGGCCAACATTACCACCCTGACCCGCTCGCAAATCCAGATTCAGCTTGGACGTGGCACGGCCTACTACTCCGTGGTCAAAAACAGTGACGCGGATGCCGAGAT
This sequence comes from Acidobacteriaceae bacterium, assembly GCA_027307295.1. Taxonomy (GTDB): domain Bacteria; phylum Acidobacteriota; class Terriglobia; order Terriglobales; family Acidobacteriaceae; genus Angelobacter. The sequence continues at coordinate 310 of DAHUXF010000275.1, read as the reverse complement.
TGATACGCCCAACGTGGCCATTCGCACCAACCGCCGTGAAGCCAGTTTTCGCATTCTGGTAACTTCTGACGATCATACGGAAGTGGAGGTCCGCCAGGGCGAGGTGGAAGTTACCACACCGCAAGGCGGCACGCGCGTGGAGCAAGGCCAGTTGATTACGGTGAAGGGCACAGGCGACGACGCGCAATACAAGATCAGCGCTGCAACCGCACACGATGACTGGGACCAGTGGAATACGGACCGCGACAATATTATCCGCAACGCAGAATCGCGGCGGCGGACCAATGACTATTATGTTGGCGCAGAAGAC
>DAHUXF010000274.1 GCA_027307295.1 Acidobacteriaceae bacterium | reverse complement strand
CACGAAATATTGGCGTGGGCAACCCACGCCAAAATGATCCGACCTTGGGGCAAGACTGGAGTGCAGCACTCCCCAAAGTGGCATTTTTCTTACCTCGTCTCGCCGGGTTTCATGGTAATCAATTCCACGGAAACGCCGCGGGCTTTCAGCTCTTTCTGGAAAGCTTCCGGCGTGCCGGTCAGCACCGGGAATGTGGCATAGTGCATGGGAATGACGGCCTTGGGCTTGAGCAGGCTGCATGCATACGCGGCTTCTTTTGGCCCCATGGTGAACAGGTCGCCGATCGGCAACATGCATATGTCTGGAGCATAAAGTTCGCGGATGATCGCCATGTCGCCAAACACATTGGGATCTCCGGCGTGGTAAAGCTTCACACCATTTTCAAATTCAATGACAAAGCCGCACGGCTCGCCGCCGGGAACGGACACACCATTGTCATCAATGGTGTTGGAATGGTGCGCGTTGACCATGCTGACCTTGATATCACCCACCTGCTGCGTGCCGCCCTTGTTCATGGGAGCAATCTGCCGGGCGCCCTTCTTCTGTAGAAAAATGCACAGCTCATAGATGGCAATGACCTTGGGGTTGTGCGCTTTTGCCAACTCTACGGCATCGCCAAAATGGTCGCTGTGCCCATGCGAGCACAGCATGTAATCAAGTCTATCGATGGACTTTTTATTGGCGGGCGTAGCTGGATTGCCCGTGACCCATGGATCAAGGATCATGTGTTTTCCGCCGGGTGTGACGACCAGAAACGTTGCGTGGCCAAGCCATGTGATTTTGATGCCGTTAAGGTTCATGGAATCCCGTCCTTTTTGAAATGAAAAAAGAATTTTAGATGAGCCGGGCGGTCGTGGCTACTGGCCCAGTCATTCAGCTTTCAGGCGCGGCCATCTTTGTGAGAAAATGCTGGCTCCCAAATGCCTTCAAACCTGGAAATACTTATCTCAAGAAAACAGATTGCCGATAGCGTCGCCCGCATTGGACAGCAGATTACGCGCGACTTTGCCGGTGAATCCGTTGTGCTGGTGGGCGTGCTCAAAGGCGCGTGCCTGTTCCTGAGCGACCTGGCGCGGCAAATCGAATTAGATGCCACGTTTGATTTCATCGCTGTCCGCAGCTACGGTACACAGAAAGAGAGCGCGGGCGAAGTCCAGCTTATCAAGGACGTGACTACGCCTTTGGAAAACAAGAATGTAATTCTGGTGGAAGACATTCTTGATACCGGTCTGACGTTCACCTTTCTGCAGAAACTTTTGCAGGCCCGCAAACCACGCACGCTGAAATTTGCCGCCCTGCTGGACAAGCCTTCACGCCGCAAAATGCCGGTGCAAGCTGACTACGTGGGCTTTCAGATTCCGGACAAATTTGTGGTGGGTTATGGGCTGGATTACGCGGAACGCTTCCGTAATCTGCCCGATATTTGCATCTATTCCGAAGGCGCTGGCCAAATAGTGTAGAATTGCTTTCTGGATGTCACAGGTTCTGTCAGATCCTCTGGTGCAGGCTCGGAACTGGCAATCAGTTGCCAGCTTCATTGACCATACCCTACTCAAGTCAGAAGCCACTGCCGGGCAGATCAGCCGTCTTTGCGAAGAAGCTGCTTTCTATAACTTTGCTGCGATCTGTGTGAACCCCTGGTGGATCGGGCTGGCGGTTTCGGTGCTGCACGGAACACCAGTCAAGGTCGCCGCGACAATCGGCTTTCCATTGGGAGCCAACCATACCACGGTCAAACGATTTGAAGCCGTTGAAGCGGTCCGCCTGGGAGCGCGCGAACTGGACATGGTCATGAACATCGGCGCCCTCCGTTCGGGTGACCGGCAGGGCGTCCAGAATGACATGATTGCCGTGGCTGAAGTGGCCCACGCCGGCGGCGCTATTGTTAAAGTTATTCTTGAAACTCCACTGCTGACATTGGAAGAAAAAATACTCGGTTGCCAGCTGAGTCTTGCCGCCAAAGCCGATTTCGTTAAAACAGCTACTGGCTTTTTTGGCTCAGCGACGGCGGATGACGTTTCTCTCTTACGCGGCGTCGTCGGCAATCAGGCAGGGGTAAAAGCTTCCGGTGGAATCCGTACCGCCGCCGACGCCAACATTATGATCAATGCCGGCGCAAACCGTCTCGGGGCCAGCGCGGGAGTTGCCATTGTGCGTGAACTGGGCGCGCCCGAGTTTACGTCGCAACAGAAACACTAGCCCCGGAATCAGTTACGGATTTTTTCACAATCTTTACCTTTCCCTATCTCATCCAATACATCGAACATCATGGCGCCAGAATGAAGTCTTTGCGTCCTTTATCTATCTTCAGATTGCCTGGGTTGTTCTTTTTTGACACTGAAATCGTCGGCCCTATTCAGCAAAGCTTTTTAACCTGGGTTTGACCCGCTCACAACTGCAAAACTAGCTGTTATCATCATCAATGGACACGATGGCGACCACTATCCCACCGCAGCGCGTAGACGTTGAGTCACTTCTGATTGAAGTGGCCGACGTCCTCAATACCACGCTGGACCTTGATACCTTGCTGCAACGTGTGGCCGAGGTGGTCAAGCGCGTTATTGATTACGAGATTTTTTCCATTCTGCTGCTTAATGAACGCACCCAGGAACTCCGCTTTCGTTTTCAGTTCGGCCATTTGCAGGAAGTGGCCGAGCGGATCAGGGTCAAGGTGGGCGAAGGCGTAACTGGACGCGCCGTAAAAGAGCGCCGGGCCATCCTGGTAGATGACGTCAACAAGGAAACCGAATATATTGAAGCCCTTCCTCGCGTGCGCTCCGAGCTTGCTGTGCCGCTGATCAATAAGAACCGCGTGATCGGCGTGATGGACCTGGAAGCGCGTGAACGGGGATATTTCAAAGAGGAACACGCGCGGCTGCTGTCGCTGATCGCGTCACGCATTGCGGTCAGCATTGAAAATGCCCGCCTGTATACGCGCATTGTGAAGCAGGCCAGCACTCTGGCCTTGCTCAATGAGATCAGCCGCGACCTCACTTCCATTCTGAACCTTGACCAGTTGCTGAAACGCATTGGCGACCTGCTGTCAAAAGTAATTGACTATCAGATGTTCTCGATTCTCCTGCTGGATGAAACCAGGGAAACGCTGGTGCACCGGTTCTCTGTTCGTTTCAAGGAAAGCATCCAGCTCAAACATGACATTCCGGTGGGGCGCGGCCTGGTGGGAGCGGCGGCAAAAGAAAAGAGGCCGATTCTGGTCCCCGACGTAAGCCGCGATCCCCGCTATATCAAAGCCAATCCTGAAACGCGGTCTGAACTTTGCGTTCCTCTTATCTATAAAGATGAAGTCATTGGCGTGCTTGATCTTGAGCATACCCGCCGTGGCTATTTCAATGAAGACCATGTGCGCACGGTGAGCACGCTGGCAGCACAAGTCGCCATTGCCATTGAGAATGCGCGTCTCTATGAACGCATTGCGCGCGAAGAGCAGCGCATGGAGCGCGATCTGGCCATGGCGCGCGAAGTGCAGCATCACCTGCTGCCTCCCACCACGCCAAGCATGAAGGGGGCAGAGGTGGCTGTGCGCTTCAATCCCGCGCATGCTATCGGCGGCGATCTTTATGACTTTCTGGATTACACTTTGCCGCGCGCCTGCATTGTCATTGGCGATGTAAGCGGCAAAGGCGCTCCAGCGGCGCTTTACGCTGCCTTGGTGAGCGGCATCCTGCGCAGCCTGGCGCGGGACGAACCTTCGCCCGCGGAGATGCTCAATTCCGTCAATCAGTCACTGAATCAGCGCCGTCTGGACGCACAATACCTGGTGCTGACCTGCGCGCTCTGGGACGACGACAAAAAAACCATGCGCGTCGCCAACTCCGGCCTTCCCCGCCCAATCTATTGCCGCAAGGGGCACGCCCATATGCTGGAAGCCGCCGGCCTTCCCCTGGGAATGTTTGAGGATGTCTCTTATGACGAAATTACTATCCATGCCCAGCACGGCGATGTTTTCGTCTTCTTTAGTGACGGCATTGTGGATGCCAGCAATGCCAAAGACGAGCAGTTTGGCCGGAGCCGCATTGAACAGGTGATCGCAAAAAACGCACACCTCTCAGCGCATGAGATTGTGGACGCCATTTTTCGCGCCGCTGAAGAATTCGCTTCCGAATCTGAAGTGTTTGATGACCAGACAGCAGTGGTGCTGAAAGTAAAGTAGCTGAAAGTAAAACTACTCGTACGCGGTACGATTGGCTCTGCAACCCCAACGTTCTGCAGATCAACGTTCAGCAAATCCAACGCTCTGCAAATTCAACGTTCCGCCATGCGCGTACCGACCAAAATGGCAGGCGTCCTGCCTGCTACAATCCAGCAGTCATGTTCATGCGGCCCCCTGGATTTATATATAAGGACAACGAGCTTCACTGTGATCGACTGCCGGTAAAGAAGCTGGCGGCGAAGTTTGGCACGCCGCTTTATCTCTACTCTGCTACAACTATCCGCGAGCGCTATCGCACCTTGGAGCGGGCCTTCCACCACGTGCGCCATACGCTCTGTTACGCCGTGAAAGCTAACTCTAATTTGAGTCTTCTGCGCATGCTGGCCGGCATGGGCGCGGGATTCGATATTGTCTCCGGCGGAGAGCTGGAGCGCGTC
>DAHUXF010000273.1 GCA_027307295.1 Acidobacteriaceae bacterium | reverse complement strand
GTTGTGATATTCACTGAACCATTTCTGGTAGATCGGATTAGGGAAGGTGGCGCCTGCTCCGTTCAGATTGGTCTCTGCGTTGCTGCTGCCGAGCATTGCGGCAACCAACGCAAGTGTCATAAGAATTCTGGATCTCATCATTTCCTCCTCGAAAGTGTTTCGCTTGCCGGTGCACGATTTGACCGTACCAGAGCAGTGTTAAATGATTGTTAAATAAGGCGCGTGAATGACTTGTGGAAGCCGTTTCTGGAAAAGAAAAGCGCCGGAGATGGCCCCGGCGTTTTCACAACATGCGTTTCTACGTTGCTTTTGTGAACTATATGAATAGGGACTGCCAAACTAAATACCGAGCGAAAATGCTGAAATGGAACGTGCGGAATAATGAATGAACAACTGGCTTATGCCTTGGGAAGGAGAAAGAAAAAAGTTGAGCCGTGTCCCACGACGCTCTCTACGCGCACAGCGCCACCATGGTTCAGTACAATGTGTTTCACAATGGCCAAGCCCAGGCCAGTGCCGCCGCTTTCCCGTGAACGGGCTTTATCAACCCGGTAAAAACGTTCAAAGATCCGGGGCAGATGCTCAGAGGCGATGCCCGGACCAAAATCGCGCACAAAAAATTCAATGCCATCCGGCCGTTCATGCGCGCCGATAATAATTTTTTTTCCGCTTTCGGCATACCGAATCGCATTGCTGATCAGGTTGCCAAAAACCTGCTGCACGGCGTATCCATCGGCCAGCACAGACCAGTCGCCAACGTGCTCCACGGTAAGTTCCACGCCACTGCTGCGCGCGTTCTCCTGCATGGAAGAAGCCGCCTCCGTCAGCAACTGCCGCACTGGGTGAGAACGCAAATCGAGCTTTTCTTCGCCGGATTCCACCCGGGCGAGCACGAGCAGGTCTTCCGTCAGTCGTCCCATGCGTTCCGCGTTGCGGCGGATGACCTGAAGGAATTCGCGCCCGCTCTCATTGATGGCCATATCGGATTCCAGCAGGGTCTCTGTATATCCACGGATTGACGTGAGGGGCGTGCGCAGTTCATGGGACACATTGGCAATGAAGTCGCGGCGGGTCTTTTCCACGCGCTCCACCTCTGAAATGTCATGCAATACGCTGACCACGCCGCCATCGGGCAGAGGTTCTGCGGTTACGGAAAATGACCGGCGTCCGGAAAGGGAAGTAGCGATTGCGGTCTCGCGTTGTTTCGACTTCAGCGCGTTCGTGAGCGTGGCCAAAAAATCCGGATGGCGGAGCAGTTCGACTACTGGCGCGCCAATCCGCACATGCTGGTGAATGATGCTGCCAATGGCATGATTGGCCCATCGCACCTTCAGGTCCGGGGAGACGGCAATGACGCCATCGGTCATGCTGTTGAGCAGCGCTTCCAGCTCAGACCGGCTTTCCTGGATATCGTTAAAGTTTTCTTCCAGTCGCCGCGCAGTACGGTCCAGGGCGCTTGCTACCTGGGCAATTTCGTCTCCGCTGGTTTCCGCAATGCGGGCGGAAAGATTGCCCTGCGCAATCTGCTCAGCAAATTGCACAATACGCCGCAGGCGGCGGGAGATGATTTCCGCAATCACAATGGCCAGGACCAGCGCCAGCAGCAGCGCCCATGCAGTGCCGTGCAGCAGCGCCGTACGGATGCGCGCCAGATCGCTCTTTACGTTGGCCAGCGGATAGGCAAGGCGGACAATCTTATCGCCACTTGCCACGGCCACATAAAAGAATTCCACTCCCACCGTGTGACTGAGGCGGGTGGAACTTCCTACTTTGCCTCTTAGGACAGCCGCCACTTCAGGTCTGGACGCGTGGTTCTCCATGGTGCGTGGGTCGGCTTCAGAGTCCGCCAGCACGGAGCCGTCATGGGCAATAATAGTGGCGCGGGTCTGGGTAATTCGCTCTTCTTCCAACGCCATTTGCTGCAAAGAGTGCTGATGATCGTTTTCCACACGCAAGGCAAAACTCTGCGCATTCTGCACCAGCAAGCGTTCAATGTCGCTCTGCAGCGAACTCTCCCAGGTTTGCCGGATAGTGATGTCCAGGGCCAGCATGGAGGTTGCAATCACGGCGATCAGTGCCACAAGGGCCTTGAGAAAGATGCGGTTTCTCACCGGGCAGCCTCAAACTTATAGCCCGCGCCGCGGACCGTCTTCAAGTACCTGGGATTTTCCGGGTCCTGTTCAATCTTTTCCCGCAGGCGGCGGATGTAGACGTCAACAGAACGCGGCGTGACAAACGACATATCGCGCCACACCGCATCCAGCACCTGGTCGCGCGTGAACACGCGGCCCGGATGCGAAGCCAGGAAATGCAGCAAACGGAACTCCGTGGCGGTCACGTCGGCCAGTTTACTGCGGACGGTAAGCGTCATGGAGTCGCTTTGCAACTCGAAGTCAGGGGTGACAATATTTGTAGTAAGCGGCTGCTCAAACCGGCGCAGAACGGCCCGCACCCGGGCTGTTAATTCTCGCATGCCGAAAGGCTTGGTGATGTAGTCGTCTGCGCCCAGATCAAGGCCGCGCACGCGATCTTCTTCGCCCGCCCGCGCCGTCAAGAAGATGATGGGCGCCCGGGCCAGATCACGGCTTTCCCGGATCTGCCGGCAAATCTCAAAGCCGCTTCCGCCCGGGACCATGATGTCCAGCAGAAACAGCACAGGTGGATGCTTGCGTGCCAGGGGCAGCACCTGGTCGCCGGACGAGCAAATACGCACCGTAAATCCGGCCAGTTGCAAGTGGTGCTGGACCAGATTGGCGATGTCCGCCTCATCTTCCAATACGATAATGTTCTGCTTCACTTGGTATGCCCTGGTCGATTGTATCCGTAATCCCGCGCAAGCCAACGCGCCAGAGAGATTGTAAGCGGCCATTTGGGCTGTTACCATCGTAGGGTGAACTGCCCTAAAAAACTTTTTGCTACAACCGTTTTATTCCTCGCGGTTGCTTTTTCAGCCTGCACCTATGCCATAACGCCTTCGGCTGTGCTGCCTTCGGTGCCGGCTACGGTGGATACCATTACTCCCGAAGAGCTGCGGATGCATCTCGAGTTTCTGGCTTCTCCGGAACTGGGCGGAAGATATACGCTGGCCCAGAATTTTACGATTGTAGCGCGCTATCTGGCTGCACACCTGGAAGCTTATGGCTTCCACGGCGCAGCCGGCGATCACAATGATTTTCTCCAGACCTTTCAGGTGGTTTCTGCCAAAGCGGACATGGCAAAAAGCTCGCTGGCGTTGACTGCCCAGGGTAAAGAGAGCGCGTATCACTTCGGAGATTTTTATATGAACGGCCTCACCGCTAACGGTGAAGCGCAAGGCCAGATTGCATTTGTGGGCTATGGCATATCTGCGGCGTCGCAGCAGCATGACGATTATGCGGGCATTGATGTGAAGGGCAAAATTGTGATGATCGCGCAGGGAACACCAGCGGGAATTGATGCTTCACGGCTGGGAGAAAATGAACAAGGCCAGGGCGCGGCCCGTGCTCACGGTGCGGTGGGAATCCTGGTGGTCCCTTCTCAGCGAATTCTGGACCTCATGAAGAACAAAGGTTTTCAGGAGAGGGCGGCTGCTCGTGAGAGCGTCCGTCTGGCCCGTGAAACTGACGGTCTTCTGCCGATGCTGACGCTGGGACCTGCACTGGCGGAAGAACTTATTGGCAATACAGGTCTTGATGTGAAAGAATTTTTTGAGACCATTTCCCGTAAGCAAAACTTCAAGGCCAGAAAGCTTGATGTAACCGCCAAAATGGCCGCGTTCATGCAACTTTCGCGCACCACCACCCAGAACGTGGCGGGGATTCTGGAAGGGACCGATCCGGCGCTCAGGAATGAATATGTGGTCTTCAGCGCGCATTATGACCATCTGAAAGCCGGACCCAGCGGAGAAATCTATCCGGGCGCAGACGATGATGGTTCCGGCACCACCGCCGTTCTGAACATTGCCCACGCCATGTCATTGAACAGGCCCAAACGCTCCGTGCTGGTCATTTTCCACGCAGGTGAAGAACTTGGACTCCTGGGCTCTGCATACAACACGGACTTCGCGCCTGTGGTTCCGCTGGATAAGCTGGTGGTGGACCTCAATATCGATATGATCGGACGTTCCAAGCCGGCGGGTGACAAAGAACTGGAAGACGAACACCTCACTGACGCCAACAGCGTCTACCTGGTGGGATCAAATCGCATCAGCCGGGAATTGCATGAGATCAGCGAAGAAACAAATTCCGAGTTTCAGAAGATGAAGCTGGATTACCACTATAACGATCCCAATAATCCGGAGCGCATCTACTACCGTTCCGACCACTGGAATTATGCCAAGCATGGCGTGCCGATCATTTTTTATTTTGACGGCACACACGTGGATTACCACCGTCCCACTGACACGGTGGACAAGATTGATTTTGGCAAGCTGACGAGGATCACACGGCTGGTGTTTGAGACCGGCTGGCGGCTGGCCAACCTGGATCACCGGCTGGCGAAGACTCCTTAGTAGTTGCGAAACAAGCCATTTACCAAACAGCAGGGTGCAGGAAATCTTTTCTTGGATAGAGATATTGTTTTCCTGTTAGGAAAACAAGTGTCAGCGCACAAGTTCCACTTTGTGCCGCAG
>DAHUXF010000272.1 GCA_027307295.1 Acidobacteriaceae bacterium | reverse complement strand
GTATAAGATCAATTTTGCCGAACCCATCGGCGAACAGTCATTTGAAATTGACCTTTCCCGCGATCTCTATTGCAAAGAGCTGGCTTCAGCCAGAACGTTTGGCTTTCTCAGCGAAGAGCGCGCCATGAAGAACCTGGGCTTGATTCGTGGCGCTTCAGAAGAAAACGTGATTGTCCTTACCGATGCCGGAGTCAAGAATGGCCCGCTGCGTTTTCCTGACGAGTTTGTGCGTCACAAAGTCCTGGATTTGATTGGTGATCTGGCTTTGCTGGGCAAGCAGATCATTGGCCGCATTGTTGCCGACCGTGCCGGGCACGCCATGCATACCGCGCTGGTTTCACGGCTGCTCAAAGATCGATCCATATGGCAAGAAACCACGGATCCCGGCCAGATGCAGGAGCTGGCGGTTGGCGCAACTGTTTCAGCAGACACTTCCGGCCGGGTTTGAATTTCTAAACCGTAGCGTTGATGAACATGGCGCCGGAGTCCATAGGCAGCGCCCGCTTTTCCAGCCATGCGTCAAGCTCCCGGCGCGCTTCAACCGAAAGTATTTGAAAGCGGATTCCCGCGCGGCCTTCAGGCGTGGACCACACGACCTCACCCTTCACATCCAACGCGCGTTTTGTGCCGGGAAGTTCCAGGCGAATGCGCGCTGCGCCAGTTGCATCAAGCTGGCGGGAGCATTCAATGGAAATCCCTCCCTGGCTGATGTTGGTCACGTTAAAAGGAAGTTCGGCTCCATGGTCCACCAGGATTGCTCCGGTGGCCCGCACCAGATGGCGATGATAGCGCCGGCGTTCGCGCATGATGAGTCCTTGCGCAGCACGCACGCTCCTGGTGGCGCGGTCCAGGGAAAGCGGTTTATCCAGGACAAAATTTGCGCCCATTTCAAAAGCTTGTTGAATCGTGGTCTTGCCATTGACCAGCGCAAATGCAATACAGCTTTTGTTGGACTTTCCCTGACGCAGTTCGCGCAACACCACAGGGGCGTTCGGCATATCGTCACAGTCCACTAACAGCGCGTCATATTTTTGGCGAGATAGTATATGCCTGGCCTGATCGGTGTTGTTCGAGAGGTCAAGGTCAATGTTAGCCGCATCAAGTACACGCCGTATCGTACGATGTACTTCAGGGTCCTTGCTCAGGAGGAGTGCTTGCAACGCCATACTTTCCCAAGGGTATAAAAGTCGGCATCGCAGGCCAAGTAACCAACGTAACGGCCCAAGGACCAGAAGAGTGCAACACCTTTGATCTAAGTCTGCTCTTAATTATGAAGCAAACCGCTTATTTATCATTGGGAGGGAACATTGGCGACCGCGCCGATCATTTGCGGCAGGCGATCAGCCGCCTGCAGGATTTCGGTGAGATTTCTGCCGTTTCTTCCCTTTATGAAACCGAGCCAGTGGAAATTGTGGGCCAACAGCAGTGGTTTCTGAACTGTATTGTGGAACTTAAGACCAGCTTGACGCCGGCGGAGCTTTTGGCGCGGACTTTGCATCTGGAAGAATCAATGGGGCGGCGCCGCACTGGAACAAAGAGCCCGCGCACACTCGATATCGACATCATTTTGTTTGGCGATGAAGTGATCGATACACCATTCCTAACAATCCCTCATCCTTCAATGCAACAGAGGCGGTTTGTGCTGGAGCCTCTGGCGGAAATAGCGCCCGGCGTGAAGCACCCGGTTCTCCAACGCACCGCGCAGGAATTGTTAAGCGCGCTTCCGCCAGGAGCGGGCCAGGTCCGCAAGTATCTGGGCAAATAGTTTAGGATTACCCGCGTGGATACTGTTGCTCTGCGCAACCTGCTGCAACCTTTTGTGACTCTGGATGACCAGCAGGCGCATTTAACATCGATATATATCGATTTACTTTTGAAGTGGAATTCACGCATCAATCTGACCGCGGTGCGCGATCCGCAAGAGATCGTGACCAGGCATTTTGGGGAATCGTTTTTTGCAGCCAAACATTTGCTGGAGCCACGCCCGGACCACATTCTTGATCTGGGCTCGGGAGCCGGCTTCCCTGGCTTGCCGATTGCCATGATGGCCCCTAAGTCCCATGTCACTCTGATTGAGTCGAAGCAGAAAAAAGCTACATTTCTAAAAGAAGTGGTTTTTGCGCTTGGGCTAAGAAATGTCGATGTGTTTGCCGGACGCGGGGAAGATTATCGTGATAGCGGCGATTTGCTGACGATGCGGGCAGTGGAGGGATTTGAACTGTCATTGCAAACAGCCCTTGGCTTGCTTCAAGCTGGTGGCAGGATCGGACTGATGATTGGCGCCTCCCAGATAGAGAAGGCCCGCACGATTGCCAGTACCTTAAACTGGCAGTCTCCCATTTCAATCCCTGGAGGCAGTTCGCGTGTCTTGTGTGTGGGAACCAAAGTGGTAAAAGTGGAGCAGATAGGCTCATTAGATAGTTGATAACTGTTTGCATTTGATTTGCTGAGGGTAAGTGGTACTTAAAGATTTGAGGTGCTTATTTGGATAACAGAAGAAGCACTGCATAGTTGAGAAAAACTCTTGGCTCAACTGTTAATAGATTTGCGCTTTTCGCGTTGATTCGCGGCCAATTTCTTTCCTGGGATGGATCTGAGCAAACCTGTTGCAGTAAGGTCTGCATTTAACCTCTTGTTCACGTGGAACATAACCCCTCAACGTTCCACGTGGAACAAAATCCACATTTTCCGTTCTTGCGGATGAAGGCTCCATTCGCTTACATTCCATACAGAGCCCATGGGAAGAGTGATTGCTGTCGCCAACCAAAAGGGTGGAGTGGGTAAGACCACAACCGCCATTAATCTCGCTGCATCTTTTGCTGCGGCCGAAGTAAAGTCGCTTCTCGTCGACTGCGACCCCCAGGCAAACTCTACAGGAGGCCTCGGGTTCCCTCGCGACCCTGACCGCTTCAGCACATACCATCTTCTTTTGGGTGAGGCCAAAGCAGAACAAGCCATTTTGGCCACGGAACTTGAGGAATTGCGCCTGATTCCGTCTCATAAGAACCTTATTGGGGCCAATCTGGAGTTGGTTTCCGTTGAAGGCCGGGAGTTTCGCCTGCGCAACGCGCTTGAATTTATTCGGAACCAATTTGATTTCATCGTCCTGGACTGCCCTCCGGCGTTGGACCTCCTGACGTTAAATGCGTTGGTTGCCGCGGATTCCGTCCTGGTGCCGATGCAGGCAGAGTATTTTGCTCTGGAAGGCGTCAGCGAATTGCTGGACACAATCGACAGGCTGCGCCAGAGCTTTAATACCGCATTGCGAATTGAAGGCGTTGTCCTGACCATGTATGACGACCGCACGATTCTTTCGCAGCAAGTTACCCAGGAATTGAAGAAGCACTTCGGTGAAAAGCTGCTTCAAACCATTATTCCGCGCAATGTCCGTCTGGCCGAAGCGCCCAGCTTTGGCAAGCCGGCCTTGCTCTATGATGTCCGCTCACGCGGAGCGGAAAGCTATATACGCCTCGCCAAAGAACTCATGGGCTCACAAGTCACCCATGAAATACCTGATCCCGCAAACAAATGAATTTGAAAAGGTCAAATGAAGCAATGATTAATGACAAGCGAAAAGGTCTGGGACGCGGCTTGGATTCTCTGCTCCCTGGCCGGTCTGCTCCCACGCCCAGTCCGGAGTCTTCACCGCTGTCCGCTGGCAATCAGCAGGAGGTCCCGGTTGACCTGATCGATCCCAACCCGTACCAGACGCGCCGCCGGATTGATGAAGTTGCGTTGAGTGAGCTAACAGAGTCCGTCCGCGTGAGTGGTGTACTGCAGCCTGTGGTATTGCGTCCGGGACAACACGGCAGGTTTCAGCTTGTGGCAGGTGAAAGGCGCTGGCTGGCTTCAAAGCGCGCCGGTAAAGCAGCGGTCCCCGCAGTCATTCGCCAGATTTCCAATGAGCAAGCCATGGAGATCACCATTATTGAAAACCTGCAACGTGAGGACTTGAATCCGGTAGAACAGGCACGGGCATTTGAACGCCTGAGCCGCGAATTCGGACTTACACAAGAACAAATCGCTGCGCGAACCGGTAAAGACCGGGCCAGCATTGCAAATTTCATTCGTCTGCTGAAACTTCCTGAAGCGTTGCAGGAGGCGTTGGAGCTGGGCACAATCAGTTTCGGCCACGGCAAGGTGCTGTTGAGTCTGGTTGGATTTCCTGAACACCTTGAGCGAGCGGCGCGTGAAGTGATCCAGAAGCAGCTTTCAGTACGACAGACAGAAGAACTGATATCGAAGCTCCTGAATCCTGAACCTGCGGACCAAAAACCAGAACAGCCTGTGCAGTTGCTGGATCCTAATGTGCGCGAAGCGCAACGCTCCCTGGAGCGCGCTCTCGGGGTCAAGGTTGAGATTCAAGATCGTAAAGGCAAAGGCAAAATTGTTTTGAAGTATGGATCGCTGGAGGACTTTGACCGCATCCTTGATGCCCTGGCGGCACGGTAGTGCTATATCGATATATATCAATATAGTGTTTGAGAACACTTCAGCATTGGCCAATAGAGTGGTGTTGAAAAAAGCTATCGCTGGGTTGTGTGCAGGGTTATTGCTTCAGTTGCGCAGACCGGTCCAATTTTCAGCAATCACAATGGAATTGCCGGGATTGTTGGGATCGTATTTGAT
>DAHUXF010000271.1 GCA_027307295.1 Acidobacteriaceae bacterium | reverse complement strand
GAGAAGAATGGTTGCTACAATCGAATAAAGGCCATTGTGGATATACGTGATGGGATATACCGCACTCAACAGGACGATGGTCCAACCGGCGCCAATGGGTGATTTAGTTCGTTGCATCCAGAGGAAGGGGACCGCATAAATGATGATTTGACTGATCCCGATATGTGCTGACCACCAATTTGTAGGTAACATTCGTTCGCTAGAGTAACACGCAGGCGCCCATTCGCTCAGAGTCGAGGTTCAAGTGGCTTGCTCTCTATGAATGCCGGCGACGATCAATCCAAAGTGGATGCTGCATTGGCCTTGGATGCATGATCTACATGCGATGAGTGTTCCTGGACGGAAGGCGCACGACGGGCAGTGGGCACCAGGATGGAATATTTGAGCAGGCACCAAAGGCCAGCACGAAATCCATCCTTCCAGCCAATTTTCTTACCCTCTTCATACGTGCGTCCCCAGTAGCTGACGCCCACTTCGTAGATTCTCAGCCGGCGTCTTGCTACTTTCACGGTAATCTCCGGCTCAAACCCAAACCGGTTCTCCTGGATTGGAATCGACTGAATGATCTCCCGGCGGAATACCTTATAGCATGTCTCCATATCAGTTAAGTTAATGTTGGTGAGCGCGTTGGAAAGCAGAGTAAGAAATCGATTGCCGACCGAGTGCCAAAAATAGAGCACACGATGCGCGCTCCCGCCCAAAAAGCGGGAGCCATAAACAACGTCCGCCTTGCCCGCAAGCAATGGTCCTAACAAGACCGAGTATTCCATTGGATCATATTCCAGGTCTGCATCCTGAATGACTACGAAGTCACCAGTCGCCTCCTGAATTCCCCTGCGGAGTGCGGCGCCTTTTCCCTGATTCACCGGCTGAAGCAATACTTTTAACCGCGAATCTGTGGACTGCAGTTCGGCGAGAATGTCGCGGGAGGTGTCTGTTGATCCATCGTCTACGCAGATGAGCTCTAGCTCCAATGGGACCGAAAGCACCTTAGCGATTACTTCCCGCAAGGTTGTTTTTTCGTTAAAAACCGGCATGATGACCGATAGTTTCATGTCTGAAAGAACTCCGACGAACCCCCGCCCTGGAACCTTACCGTTCTGGGTTTGTGCCCCAAGTGTAGCAGCAGCTTCCAGCGCTTAGCTAGCTAACGATAGCAGTACTTCGTCAGGAAGTCTGGGTTGCCATGGGGCGAGATGGACTCGATGATAATAGATAAGGAGAAGCAGTCAGGATATTGCTGTAACCCTATTTCGGCTGCGGGTTCTGAGCGCTGGCGGCTGGTTGCGGGTTGATCTCTGCAAGCTGGCTGATGAGATTCTGTTCCTGATCAGAGAAGGTGCTGCGGAAACGCTCTGATTCCAATACCTGTTTGCGTTCATCCGGCGGCATCTGGCGCAGGTGGCGAAGCGCCTTATGGACCATCACCTGACGATCCTGCGGCAGTCCCTGGAGTTGTTGGTTGGCAGTCCGCAGTTGCTGGCGCTGTTGCGGCGTCAGTTTGGACAGAAACTCCATGCGCTGCACAGCCTGGTCGCGCTTTTCCGGTGGCAGGCTGTTGAACTTCTGTAAACGCGCACGCAGGGCCGCCTGGCGCTCCGGCGGGAGCTTTTTAAAGCCAGGATCATTTTCCAGGAGCTTAAGTTGCTGGTCGAGCGGCAGGTCTTTGTGGGCCTGCAGCCAGCTGCCCATCTTGGGGGCGGTGTTCTTTTGCGCCGGATGCCTGGCAGCTGTGGGGTTTTTCTGGACCGCGGCCTGTACCATGGCGATGGGAGCATTTCTGCTCCTTGCTGTATTTACGCGCGAGGGAACATTCAGGGTCATCAACCCTGAGAGCAAAACTGTCGAAACAACCTTGGCCCCAATCACCATTCGCTCCCCCGAGCAGAAAGTTTAAGGCTCAGCAACATCGTCGGACGGAGCGCCGGTAAGCTCGTTTACCAGGTCCGTATCGATAATCAAGTCGTGGTTCTTGTCCAGAGATTCGATATCTGCCACCGCGCGGGCCCGGCTTCAGCTGGCCGGTCCATCGTGATGAACCTGTACATCAGGCCGCCCGCTGCCAGCACTGTGGCCAGTGATACTGCCAGCACAGGCCGGCGCAGCCAGTTAAAAACCCCGGCAGCAGCAGGCGCCTTCTCGCGTTCTTCTTTTACGTGCGCACGCAGGCGAGTCAAAAAGTAAGGAGAAGGCTCCGGGGCCTCCCAGTCATCCATGAGCGCCATGGTTTGCCGCAGGGAAGCAAGTTCCTCTGTGCAATGGGCGCACTGGCTGACGTGAGCTGCCGTCTGAGGGTCGGCCAGACCGTCAGTGAGCAGTTCAATTAAATTTTCCCGAACATCATTGCAGTTCATACAAATTCCTTGAGCCGTTCGCGCAAAGCTTCATACGCGCGAAACAACAGTGACTTAGTGGCGGACTCGCTTAATTTCAGCACATCCGCAATTTCCCGATAATCCATCCCCTGATATTTATGCATCAGCACGGCGGCGCGTTGTTTTTCCGGCAGCGCCATTACATGCTTTTTAATGGCTTGTAAACGCTCCCGGCGCAGAATGTTTTGTTCCACATTCAGCGTAGGATCGGCTACATCCAGCGTTGTGCCGGATTCATCGTCCGGCTCATCCAGGCTTACCACTTTCCCGCTGCGTTCGACCTTGTGGTCGCGCGCATGGTTCACCGCCAGATTCGTGGCAATCCGATACAGCCATGTGGTGAACTTGGCTTCCGCGGCATAGGTTTTGCGTGAGCGATACACGCGCAAAAACACTTCCTGGGCCAGTTCTTCCGCCAGTGCCTGATTGCGGCACATGCGGTACATAAAGGCGATCATGGGCCGGTGATACTTTGTGGCCAGGTACTCAAAGGCCGCATCTTCATCGGTGCCCGCGCGGAGCATGACCTCCGCATCGCTGAGCGAATCATAAGGAACGTGGCTTGCTGCCATGTGCGCGGTATCCTGCGTCCTGCCGGTTGCCGTGGGCATGAACAACCCCGATTTTAAGGCCACGCTGCTCACACCCGGTTAAACCCCCTGGCGGTTAAAAAGTTGCAGGGTTTTCAAGAGTACCGGCAGGCGCCTGACCATGAGTTTATTCCATGCCCCGGCATTCGTGCATCTGTTAGTTTTTGTAAGGTACAGGGCGGTAAGACGAAAAAAACACCTTCTGTTAGAATAAATCGACCTGAAGCGCCGCAGAAAACAAGCGCAACGGGCGCTTAACTCAGCGGTAGAGTGCCATCTTCACACGGTGGAAGTCATAGGTTCGAATCCTATAGCGCCCACCACTCTCCGGTTCCCAGGGCTGCTCAATTACTGGAAAACGAATTGGCGGGTGGTATTTGCAAGTTTTTGCTTGCATGGAGGGTTGTTCGTGATAACATCACGGAGTCTTCAGTAAGCTGCCCGTTCCGGTGCGGCAATCGCGCATAAGACATTAAATTAAAGCGCTGGTAACGACGAAGATTTTCCGAAACTGAGCCGACGACTTCCACCCGACCCTTGACGCAATAAGCTCTTACCAAGGTCACCACATATGGAAGTCCAGCGGATAGAACCAAAGCTCCAACAGGTATACGAATGAATGAAGGATTGAACCAGCCACAGCCACCGCGCAATCGTAAGTCGCGGCGACGCAGACGGAATTTCGGCACACAGAACCCGGGTCAAAACGGACCCAGCAATCAAGCCCGCCAGGGCGGGCAAAACCGCCAGAACCGCAACAATCGCGGCGGTCCACGGCGCGGCGGATCGGCTTTTGTCGGTCCTATGGACCATAGTTATCGAAATCAGGGCAACGGTTCAGCCGTTCAGGGCGCCCGGTTTCATAACGGCGCGCAGGCCACACCTAACATGGAGCCCCTCACCCAGCGCCAGGATGCCCCCACCAGGATCTTTGCCTTTGTTGAGGACCTGTTCTTTGTCGCCAAGATCCAGGAAATCTCCCGCAAGCTGAATGTCAAGGTGGAGTTTGTCAAAACCGATAAAGACATCTCGGGCAAGACGGAAAATCCTGAAGACAAGCCTTCGTTGATCATCGTGGACCTCAACAGCAATGGCATCAAGCCGTTGCCGGTCATCACCAAACTCAGGGCCAAGTACAAAAAGAGCACGTCCATTGTGGGCTTTGTCTCACATGTACAGGGTGACCTGAAGGTCAAAGCCCAGGAAGCGGGCTGTGATGTGGTAATGCCGCGCTCGGCCTTTTCACAAAATCTGGCCAACATTCTGCGCCGTCATGGCGCTGAAGATGAGGTTGAAGATAACTTCAATCGCGCCTAACAAAAAACAAACTCACCAGAAGGCACGGAAAAAACGTGCTTTGAGAGAAGTCCGTGGCTGGACTGCGCGAATAGATTCGCGCTTCCGTTGATTCGCGGCTGACATCTTTCGTGATCTGCGCTATCTGCGCAAATCTGCGGCCAAAGAGGCTCAGGAACTGCTTTAAACCGAAAAACTATCAATAAGCGTGCAGCTTCCTTGCTTCCCGGACTACGTCTTCCACCTTGGGCAAAAAGAAGTGCTCCAGCGGTGGAGAAAACGGCACCGGGGTATCCAGCGCTGTGATGCGGAGGATGGGGCCGTCCAGATCGTCAAAAGCATCTTCATTAATGATGGCTGCAAGCTCG
>DAHUXF010000270.1 GCA_027307295.1 Acidobacteriaceae bacterium | reverse complement strand
TGACGCAATATTCCGGCACCGACCTCGACGACATCTGCGAGGCGACCGAAAGCGCGATCGCCGAAGGCGGCGGGTTCGGGTGGCTCACGGCGCCGGCGCGGCAGGTGCTGGAGAATTACTGGAAGGGCGTGCTGCACGGCAATCTGGGCCGGTCATTGCGCTTTGATCAGCCGGTTACCGGCGTCATTCTTCGGCGCTATCCCTGGACGCTGCAACTGACGGCTGCATCCATGCTGGTGGCCTTGCTCATTTCCATCCCTGCCGGAGTGCGCTCCGCCCGCCGCCGCAATCGCTGGGACGATCGCCTGCTGAGCTTTGTCAGCCTGTGGGGGCTTTCATTTCCAAACTTCGCGCTGGGGCCGATTCTGATCTTATTCTTCTCCATCCGGCTGGGGCTGTTGCCGGTCTCCGGCTCGGGGACGGTTGCGCATCTGGTTCTCCCGGCCATCACCATGGGCGGAGCTCTGGCGGCGATCCTGACGCGCATGGTCCGCACATCCATGCTGGAGGAGTTGAGCCAGGACTACATCCGCACGGCCCGCGCCAAGGGATTGTCAGAGAATGTAGTGGTGTACAAGCATGCCCTGCGCAATGCGCTGGTGCCGGTGCTGACCGTGGTTGGGTTGCAGTTCGGCGCGCTGCTGGCCGGAGCCATTGTTACGGAGACGATTTTCTCCTGGCCCGGAATTGGCCGCCTTACCATCACCGCCATCAGCAGCCGCGAATATTACCTTGTGCAGGGATGCATCCTGATGATCGGCGTGACGTATGTTGCGGTGAACTTTACGACAGACTTGCTGTATTCATTCGCCAATCCGCGTATCCGGCAGTAAGGCCAGAATCTGGCCCAGAGTCTGGAAATATTGACAAACCCGCCTCATAATCTATAGGTTAGGCACCCATGAGAAGCAAGTTGATGATTTTGACCCTGGTTGGGCTTGTTCTTTGCATGAACACGGCTAGAGGGCAGCAGACAGCAAGTCAAACGCAGACGCCACCTGCAGTTCAACTGCCCCCATGGATGTTGCACGCCAAATTAATCCACGAGATCGCTCCCGAATACCCCGTTTCCGCTCGTGAAAGCCGCATTCAAGGGAATGTTCTCATTGACGTTCTCGTGAACGAAAAAGGCAAGGTACAAAAAGCCTATGGGCTGGATTGCCCGAGCTGCTCCCCGATTCTTCGAGAGTCAGCCGTTAAGGCGGTTGAACAATGGGAGTACGAACCTACCTTGCTCGATGGCAATCCGGTTAGCGTGAGATCCTGGATAATATTTCGTTTTCAGTTGGAAAAAGAACCTTCAGTAGAGGTTCTCAGCAAGTCTGAAGTCTTACCTCCGGGCACGGAGTCGCCCAAATTCGATGGTTGGATCGCGGCTTCTGCCCCTGGAAATGTCAGTCCTGGAAAGCTCCGGATCTCGGCAGGCGTGATGGAGGCCAACCTTATCCACAAGATCGATCCCGAATATCCCCACATGGCCAAAATCGCCCATATTCAGGGAGATGTGGTCCTCCGATGCATCATAGACAACGAGGGCAACATAGCTGAGATGCGGATCATTTCAGGCCATCCGGTCTTTGCGCAACCAGCACTTGATGCGGTCAAGCAATGGAAGTACAAGCCTTATGTCCTAAACGGCAAGCCCGTGGAGGTGGAAACTGCCATCACTGTACGATTCCGAATGTAATCGGTTACTGCCCCCAGCTTTAATTTAGTGTGAACGCACCCCAGTTGCGGCGATTCGCACCAGGCCGGATTCGGCGGCGGCTCAGTTTCTCGCTTACTGTATGGCCGGCCACGTCTTGCATTCTGCGGCTGTAAGCGGCGCTTCCAGTGGCGCGCCTGTGTGCATGCGGATCACCGCGTCACTGACGGAGCAGAAGCTCTTTCCGGTGCCGGCGCTTATGGGAGTAGCCGTTACCACGTACCCTTTGCAGTTGGCCGTTTGTCCGCAGATTCCACGCACACTAAAACGATAGCCGCTCTTC
The DNA here is from genome assembly GCA_027307295.1 of Acidobacteriaceae bacterium. Taxonomy (GTDB): domain Bacteria; phylum Acidobacteriota; class Terriglobia; order Terriglobales; family Acidobacteriaceae; genus Angelobacter. The sequence goes on along the minus strand of DAHUXF010000270.1, from coordinate 2,647 downwards.
TCGCACCATTTACCGGCTGTACAAGCGGCGTTGCCGAGCATCTGGTCCAGCAGGCATGCATGTCCAGACGTGCCGTTACCTGAGCAATCCCCGTTCGCGGGCGGCCCAAGCATGGCCAGGCTGGGGGCGTAACCTTTTGCCCGATAGACTGTGGCGTAAGTGACCTCAGCCATATTCACAGAGCGGACAGCAGAGACCGCCGCTAACTCGTTGGGTTCATTTCGTGACCGCATCAGGTTCGGAATGGCCACGGCCGCACCTACAAGCAGCATCGACATGCTCGTTTGCACGCTGCTGTTCATCGTTCCACGGAACGCGTGTTCGTCGGCAACCAGGGAGAACACGCTGGGCTTGGTATCCTCTGAACTCGGCATGAATTGACGCATCTCTGGTGAGAGTTGTGCCAACAGCGGCATAAAAAGCTGGCTGGCGTTCTGGTAGGCCAGAACAGATGCGTTGGCCTGTTGTCCGCTGGCTTGCAGGGCCTCACGGAGTTTGGCCGATTTCGCAAGCGAATCTCCGGCGCGGTGAGCGTGCAATGCCTCACTGGCCCCGGCCCGGTCGGAAGCGATGATGAGATATCCATCCAGGAAAAAGTAGTTGATTTCGCTTGGCGCTCCGGGGGAAGGAATCGCCAGCGTATTGATCGTGACGCCATCTTCTTGGCGTTGGCCGCCTTGTACCGGCGCTACGGCCAGCAACCGGGCCAGAGTCTGTTGCAGGCCAACTGGATCGGAGACCCCTAAAATTATCTTAATGGAGGGTGCTTTGGTTGCATGCATCGTGCCTTCCGGCGCGCCGGATGCAGCACCTGAAAACGTTTCCGGAGGGAGTTTGGTTTCAAACGCGATTTCCCCCGTGAGTTTGCTCAGCACATCCTGCTTCAGATTCACGCCGAGCTGCTCTTCCATTTGCGGAAGCGAAGCAAAAGCAGCGTCTCCGGCAATTTCCCGCAAGTCATCAAAAATGAGGACTGGACTTTTCAGCCGCATATCCACCACTGAGGCGGCAGCGGAGGAAAAAAAATCCATTGCGCCCAGGGGCCCTGAGGCTGCGATCCAGGAGGCAATTCCACGCCGCGGACCGGTGAAGGTCAACTCTGCGTGGTTGGTTGAGGTCCCGTTGACCAGCTTGTTTTCCCCGACTAAATAGAGAACGTCAGAGAAGCCGCTTTTCTCCAGCATCATGCGTTCTTGTATCTTGTTTGGCGGCATGAGACCGATCATCTTTTGTAAATCCACTGCCAATAGCGTGCCGGCGCCTGACTGATATGACTGCGCCAATTTTTGCCCCAAAGGCGCAGATACAAGCTTTGAGCCGCCCTGCTCCACCTGGGAATTGAACTCCCGGAGCGATGCAACCGTGCCCAGGACTAACAGATCATTGCGGACCAGCACCGCCGGACCGTCCGCTCCATCTGGCTCGGTAGCGCTGGCGAGTTGCTGCGGGTCAAAGATGCGCAGGCGGCTGCTTTTGTTTGGAAACTGCTCATTGTTCAGTTTTTCCAGGAGCTCCCGGAGGCCGGGTTTTTTTATCTCAGCAATGACGACGCCGGAAGGTTCCTGCCCTTTGAGTCCGCCGGCGATGACCACTTCGTCCCCAAGATACTGCGTGACCTCATAGAACCTTTGCACGCCTTGCTCCAGCTTAGGCTCCACGGCGTCCAGCTTATTTTTTTGCAGGAAATCGCGCAGCGGCGCGCTCTGGCTTAACTCCTGTTGAAAGATCTGGAGCGCCTGATGGATTGAGTCCCCGTAATTAGGGAGCGCAGTGTAGAGGATGGTGGATTCTGGGAGCAACCCCAGTATTCTGCTCTGGCTGCGGGGGGCCGGGTATTGGACTCCCGCTTTCAGCTTGTTTGCCAGAGTGCCCAGTTCTGCCATGAGTTCGCGATTTTTTAAAAGATTTTGCAACCAGTCCGGATCCGGCTCGGTGGCTTTCTTCACGTCTACGGTTTCTGGAACTGCCGATGCGCTCCGCGATGAGGGCTTTTTCTGCGCTGGGGCCGCTGGGCGCTTGGCCGGAGCTTGTGCCATCCCCAGGGGAACAATGAGAAGCGCGAGAGCCAGGGCCAGTGGCATGCGTCTATATGCCACAGGCATACAAGTCAGGCGCGCACAAGCTCGCATGACCCGCGAGACGGTTTGATTTTTTTCTCTGGAGACTGATGATGGAATAGTTGCAAAGCTGTGGCGCATTTACTTCCTCTCGCAACGTTTTCGGGAATGTTTTTAAGATAGTACGAAGCAGGAATATTTACGAGCAAAATAGCGCCTGACCTGCACAAGTTCGTCCCCGCACCTTCGTAATATAGTGGCAGCCGGCTGGTTATCGCGCCGTGCGAAGCAACAGGACTTCCGCGCTTATTTTACCCGCGACAATGCTCAGTTTTCCCACACTGACAGGTAGTTTGAATCGCCTGGGACCGGCGCTGCCCGGATTGAAGAACAGAACGCCGTTGCTGATTTCCTGCTTGGGTTGATGTGAATGGCCGCTGATGACCGCCGCAAAGCCAGCGGCTTTAGGATTGAGATCGAGGGCCTTGGCATCATGAATGATGTAGATATGCAGCCCGCCCAGTTCCACTACCTCTGTTTCCGAAAACCGCTGCGCCCAGGCTTGCGTGTCCACATTGCCGCGTATTGCG
>DAHUXF010000026.1 GCA_027307295.1 Acidobacteriaceae bacterium | reverse complement strand
GCCTGCCATTCCTGATTTTTGAATGTCTGGGCGAACCACCCGGCGGCCATGGCCCCGGAGATGATGGCGAAAAAAGTCCCCAGTTCAATGACGCCGTTTCCCCAGGAAAGCCATTTTTCAGGAAGCAGTTCCGGCAGCAAGCCGTACTTTGAAGGGCCGAACAACGCGGCCTGTGTAGCCACCACAAACAGCACAACCAGCGCTAATGGAAAATGTGTAAGGAGCAGGCCGGGTTGCCGCCAGATGTCTACTACGTGGCTGAGATTGTTCTGCTGCGCTGCCGACAAGGCAACAATAGCCACGGCCATGGCAGCGATCTCAATGATCTTGGTGGCCACTGTGACCTGGCGTTTGCTGAAGCGGTCAGCAAGAAATCCGCCGGCCATGCTGAACAATACCAGGGGAACAAAGAAGAGCAGCGTAAGCAGAGAAACCAGCGCGTCCCGGTGAGGATGGCTCAGGGCCGCCCCCATCACCATGAAAGTCAGCAGGTAACGCAGCACGTTGAGGCTGAATGCGCCCTGAAACTGCGTAACAATCAACGCCCAAAAGCTGCGTCTCTCAAGCGGTCCTTCAGGCGTTTGTGAGACAGGCGAAGCGCTTGGGCCGGTTGCGGCGGATGGTGCGTGCGAGTCCGGAGGTGGCGGCGCAACAGCGTCAGACATAGGTCTCAGGCCACTTGCCATCTGTGACCGTGACATTCTGGCATCACTTTGCCTGTATGTAAATGCTCAGGCCCATACTTTAGTGTCCCGAGAAAAAGTGTCCTGAGAAAACCAGTTTGCGGCCCAGCTAAACCGTCATCAGCTCTTTCTCTTTAGCTGCGGACATTTCTTCCATCTTCTTGATCTCAGCGTCAGTCAGCTTCTGGACTTCATCAATGGCTTTCTTCTCGTCGTCCTCTGAGATCTTTTTATCCTTCATGGCTTTTTTGATGGACTCATTGCCGTCGCGACGAACGTTCCGGATTGCCGTTCGATGGTCTTCCAGAATCTTATGCAGATGCTTCACCATGTCTTTGCGGAGCTCTTCCGTGAGTGGCGGCACGGGTATGCGGGCGATCTTGCCGTCATTCTGCGGATTCAATCCCAGACCGGCGGCGCGAATGGCTTTCTCAATTTCCGCCAGAATGCTTGGATCGAAGGGCTGTACCGTGAGCAGCTGTGGTTCCGGCGCATGAACAGTGGCCACCTGGTTAATCGGCATTTCTGATCCATAGTAAGGCACACGCACGGGGTCCAGCATGTGGACCGTTGCGCGCCCTGTGCGCGCAGCCGCCAGATTGGTGCGGAAGTCTTCCACCGCTTTTTCCATTCGGCTTTTGAGCTGCGTATAAACTTCTTTCAGTGCTGGAATCGTCGCAATTACAGATGGCGCCATACGAGAAAGCCTCAAAATGAAGAATCTGGAACGTCCGATTATACAGCCAGCTTCACCGCCGGGCTCGCAAGCCGGGCATTGTCGCACGATTCGGGCTTTACCGGCGCATCCTCATTCACGGCAGATAGGCTTGCGTTCCGTTGCGAATCAAAAGCACTCTTGTAAAGCTCCAATGATCGGGTGACCAACATAAGGCCTACCGCGCCCAGCATTTTTGTGCTATTGCCGGACTTGGGACACCTTCGCCGCCGCCTGCCAAAAGTCTGTAACAATAGCGCTTTGATTTTTACCAGAATTTCCCGTAAGCCGCAGCGGGAGGAGGATATGTGAAAGACCTCGGGACGAACGACTTTCAAGCTGGCGTCAACGAAACCATTACGATCAAGGTTTCAGTGGATAAAAAGCCATTTCTGTGCGCTTTCCAGGACCCGCCGGATGGTTCGGTGTGGAAGAACATTTCGCATGTCGCGGGAAACCTCAACGCATCGCGGCAATTCACCATGCCTGCTCTTGCCAGCAGTGAAGTCGATTTTAACGTGCAGTTCTCAACCCAGATTGCATCCGGTGATGATGTCAAAAAGGCAACCTATACCATACAGTTTGCAGGCTCCGATGGCGGCAGCGCTACACGCATCATCATTGTTCCGGAAAATGCCGGGCCAATCTCCAGAGAGTACACGTTCAGGACTTAAGCTGGTGGACTAAGGACCACAGAGATGGGTAAAACGGCGTCAATAATAACGATCGCTGTAATAAAGACCGCTGTAATAATGATCGCTGTGCTTGCATGCCTGATGGTGGCAGCGCCGCCCTGCCACGCACAGGAGCAGTCCCGGGCGCCCCAGCAGAAGATACTCGACAGACTTTTTCTGCAATACAAGGCGCAGCCCTGCGCTTTTTCTGAGACTGTTACCACCTGCGAATTTGACCGGCCAGACCACTATGGAGACTATCTGGCGGTCGCCGAAACCACCAAGCAGGACATGATGGTGAAGACGGACCAGGACCGCACCGACAAGCAAGTGGGACAAACCGCCGGGGCCGGCAATTCATCTTCCGCCGTCAGCAGCGGCAGTGTTCCGTGGCTTATGGGCATTTCCCTGGAACACGGGGCAACCACCCAATCCGTGGAGAGTAATTTGATTACCTTCCGCGCAAACGTTGCCAGCATCATTAAGGCCGCAAAAGAGAAGGACTACGTGAAGAGCTTCCGCGCGGGCCAGAACAACGCGCTTGTGAGAAATCTTTCCAAACTGTCCTTTGCCGTTTCCTTTACCACCTCCGGGCCTTCGGGCAATGCCCAGCTCAATAGTCTCGCCGGCTATTCCCTGCACTTTGATGTCTATAATCACCGCGACCCGCGCGAGGGCCGTTATGACTCTGCCTGGGACAATCTGCTGGGTGATCTCACGCAGGTGGCCAATGCCACGGGCCGGTTTTCCGTCATCGTGCGCAGAAACCATGCATCAGAAGCCAGGATCTGGCAGGCACGGGCGGACAATATGCTGAAAGCATTGACTCCGTATGTAAGCGATCAACAGATACAAGACGTGCTGCGGGCGGTGGCCGATGATTTTGTCGATACTTTTGCAAAATTCGATGATGTGCACAAGGCAGCTCTCCAGGTGGCGGCGGAGCTGGAAAATTATGGCAAGCGAAAAGGCAATGTCGTCTACAGAATCGCGCATTCACCCGTGATCAGTCTTGAGTATGTAAGCACAAGGCAATCCTCTATCCAGTTTCCGCAATTTCCTTCCACTATTTTCACCACGGCGAACGCCTTGCCAGATTTGTCCACCTTCAACGTTATTTTGCAAATGTATGCGTTTAAGGAAACCCAGCTGACGTTTAACGCCAGCACCACGCTGTTCAATGCACGCTCCGCAGGCAGCACCATCGGAAACGTGAAAGATTACCGGGGGGCAATCCAGGCGGACATTCCAGTGGCGGAGATACCTGCCCTTGGCAGGCCCACCTTGAGCTTGTCCGGAGCGTTTCTTGCGTTATTACAAGAGCCGCTGGGCGAGCCGTTGCTGGTGAATGGACTAGAGCAGAGCCGCCGTGGAAACATTGGTCTTTTTCAGACCAAGATCACGTTTCCGGTAAAGGGCGCCGGCATTAGCATTCCTCTTTCTCTTACGACGGCCAACCGGACGGAACTGGTCAAGCAATCGACCGTGCGCGGGACGATTGGCATTGCATTCAATCTGGATGCTATTTTTGCGAAACAATAGCCGCGGATTCATGAGCGCGTTCTTCCAGTATGTGCCGGTAGAATATCCACGTATGCCAGAGAATCCGCATGGTGGCGAGGACCGGGATGGAAAGGAAAACCCCGATCACGCCGGCCACTTCGCCTCCGGCCAGCACGCCAAACAACACGGTCAGCGGGTGCAGTTCCAGCGTGTTGCCCATGATGCGCGGTGAACTCACGTAATCCTGTATGCCGCGCCAGGCCAGCAGAAAAAGCAGAAGGATAAGCACGTGCGAATATCCGGAAAGCAGGGCCACGCCCAGTATCACCAGAGCACCAACCGCGGGGCCAGCCACGGGAATAAATTCCAACGCCCCGGCGGCAGGGCCAAGCGCAAAGGCATAAGGCACCCGCATGATCCAAAGCACAAAGGTAACCACCACAATGGCGAGCCCGGCGAGCGTAATCTGGGCGCGAATGTAGTGGGCCAGCATCACGTTCATTTTGCTTACAGTTTCCGCCACAATCCGCCGGTTGAGCGGGTCATCCACGGAGTTGATCAGGTTTTTGCCCATCTGGTTCCCGTCCTTCAAAAAGAAAATCGCCAGGATAGGCACGAGCACCAACCACCACATGCGCTGAATGCTTTGGGCTGCCCGAAGAACAAAATTTTGCGTGGCGGCAATCATTTCGCCACGATGGGTCCTCAAAAAATCCGTGATGCCGCTGATTGTGTTCTGGCTCCAGCCGTGCTTGGCCCCTCCCTGCTGGACGATGCTGCCGGAACTGATCTGTGACTGCATTTCCGGCGCCTTTTGCATCAGGGTTTGGGCCTCCTGGATAACGGTCTGGCCGGCCAGAGTGAACACAACGGCCAGTCCTGCGGTCAATACCACATAGACTGCGGCAATCGCCAGCCCGCGCGAGCCTCTCAACCAGCCCTGGAAGCGGGAGACCGGGGCTTCCAGCAGATAGGCAAAGAACACCGCAAACAAAAATGTGATGAGGGCCCGCCATGCGGAATACAGGAACAGAAGCACCAGCATGAAGACCAGCGTGGTCATAAGCGCTTGTGCAGTTTTCTTATCAAAAAGCTTCAAACAATCACCCCGCAGAGCAGACTTATGGGAATAATCCCGAAAAGCTGGACTGACAAGATTACTCCAGGAGTACCTGCTCTGAATGATTAGGAGTATCACAGAGCGTTAAGGGTTGCGAACAACTGCCGGAGGCTGGCATTTAGCGTGAGCCAGTAGTTTGTTGATGAGCTGAACTATACGATCAATTTTCATCCCGCTTCCACAAATTTCAGGTTCCACAGATTTCAGCAGATAAGAATGAGCGCCTGGGATTAAGGTTATCCTGGAGTCACCTGCACTTTTCCTGCCAAGATCACTACGGTAATGCAGCTTATAGCCCTTATATCACGGTATAATCAACAGAAATAACCCTCAATATGGCCAAGAAGAAGAAGTCGAAGTCGAGTTCTGCGCCAGATGTCTCGAAGGACCTCTGGATCTCTCCGCGCTTCAGCCTGAAAGGCGCTAATGGAGAGCGGGCATGGGACCACCGGCAGGTTGGCAATCCCGGAAGCGCCCGGTTTCTGGAACTGGCAGATATTGCCTTGGGCACAAAGAAGCCAGAATCGCGCAAACGCAAATTTCCTGTCAAGCCTGCTCACGTCACCAACAAAACAGAACCTTACTCGAACTGAGCTGGACAAAAGTGGCTATTCTTTCCTGTAGCGTCCAGACAATAATCTTTTGCCTGTGAGATGATCGATTTCCATGCCGGAATTACCTGAAGTAGAAACCATTGCTAACGGTCTGCATAAGCGCGTTGCCGGCGATCGTATTGAATCAGTATGGCTGGGCAGCAAACCTGAACCTTTGAAATCAACGGCTGCGGAAATTTCCAGCACGCTGCAGGGATCGCGTCTGGCACGGGTCCGGCGGGTGGGCAAGCACATTGTGTTTGATCTGGCTTCAGAAGATCTTCCGGCAACACGGCAGTGGATCGTGCATTTGGGAATGACCGGGCGTTTGCTGATTTCTACGCCCGAAGATGAGTTGCCGAAACATACGCATCTGGTGGCGCGGCTGGAGTCCGGCAGGGAGTTGCGTTTTGTCGATCCAAGGCGCTTTGGCCGTCTGGAAGTCCGGCAAAACAGCTTTACTGGTCCGGGAGCCGAGCCGTTGCAGATCAGCGCTGACGATTTTGCGCAGCTCTTCCATCGCAGCAAGGCCCCAATCAAAGGCGCGTTGCTCAATCAGAAGCTGCTGCACGGTGTCGGCAACATTTACGCCGATGAAGCGTTGATCCGCGCAGGCATACGGCCCCGCCGCCGCGCTCATTCGCTCACGCGCACAGAACTGAACAAGCTGCACGCGGCCTTGCGCAAGGTGTTGCATGCGGCAATCAAGGCCGGCGGCTCCTCGATCTCTGACTATGTGGATGCCAACGGCGACGAGGGTTTCTTTCAGATACAGCACCGCGCTTATGGCCGTGGAGGCAAGCCTTGCCTGACCTGCAAAACGCCTATCAAAAAGATTGTGGTGGCGGGCCGTGGGACACACTATTGTCCCAGATGCCAGAAGTAACATTTTAATTCTGCTATCGCAAATGTCGATTTGAATCCGGTTATTGAGATCATTTCTCCGGCTTGGTTCGGGGCAAGCCTTCGCGCCGCCGCCGCGCCCAGCCTTCTTTGGTGATCTGGCGGGAACGGCCCAGGGCCAGCGCTTCCGCAGGAACATTATCGGTGATGGTGGAGCCTGCTGCCACGTACGCTGCCTTGCCGATGCGCACGGGAGCCACCAGCGTGGAATCGCTTCCGACAAAAGCTCCATCTTCAATCACCGTTACGTGCTTCTTGGAGCCATCATAATTGCAGGTAATCGTCCCTGCGCCTACGTTCACTCCGTCGCCAATTTCAGAGTCGCCCAGATAAGTAAGATGATTGGCTTTGGAACCTTTGCCCATACGGGTTTTCTTGGTCTCGACAAAATTGCCCACATGCGCGCCTTCACCAATTTCACTGGCCGGACGCAGATGCGAGTAGGGCCCCAGCAGCGCGCCATCTGAGACCACTGACTGGTGAATGATGCATCCGTTGCGAACCAGAACATTGTCGGCAATCTGCGAGTCACTGATCACGCTGTAAGAACGAATCCGGCAGCCCGAGCCAATTGTAGTCTTGCCCAGTATCTGCACAAATGGTTCAAGAATGGTGTCAGGGCCGATCTGGACTTCAGGATCAATAACGCAGGTCTCCGGGCGGTAGATGCTTACCCCCGCGCGCATCAGCTCCCTGGCTTTGCGGGCGCGCAACGTAGCATCCAGCGCTGCCAGCTCCGCCAGAGTGTTGGCTCCCAGCACTTCAGCAGCGTCAGCGGCCTTGAGCGCAACAACGGTTTTTTTTGCCTTCACCAGAAGCGCCGCCATATCCGTAAGGTAAAACTCATGGTGCGCGTTCGCCGTACTGAGCCGGTCAATATTGGCAAAAAGCGGCTGGGTGGCAAAAGCGTAGATGCCGGAATTAATTTCGCGGGCTTTCTGCTGCGCCCGGGTGAGCGCTTTCTGCTCCACAATCGCCTTCACGCGATCACTGGCGGCCCCGGCGCGAATCACCCGCCCATAGCCAAAGGGATCAGGCGGCTCGGCGGTAAGAACCGTCATGGCCGCTTTCTTTGCCAGATGAAAGTCGCGCAGGGCGGCAATGGTGGCCGGCAAAATGAGCGGCACGTCGCCGGAGAGAACAAGAATGTTCTCATATCCCTGCACCTGTTCACGCGCGCACATGATGGCATGTCCGGTGCCATGCTGCTCCGCCTGCAACACAAAGTTAACGCCCAGTGGCGCTATCGCGGCCCGGACTTCCTCCGCCTGATGTCCGATGATGACGTAAATATCTGGCGCTGCGGCCAGGGTGCGTGCCGCCTGCACCACATGGGCGAGCAATGGCTTGCCCGCGATTTCATGCAACACCTTGGCGCGTTTGGACTTGAGCCGCGTACCCTTGCCGGCTGCCATGATGACAATCGCGAAGCTGCCGGTACGCATCATTGATTTACGCATGAAGATTTACGCATAAAACCATTATCTTAACGCCTGCCTGCCATGTTGACCGGGCGAGGCACGGAATCTGCCAGGCGCAGCAATTCCTGGCACAAACGGTCCGTGGCATGCCGGGCAAAATGGGCTTCCAGAATAAAGTTGCCGGCAATGCATCTCACGCCGAGTTGCTCAATGGCCGCGATGTCCGCTTCCACCTGCTCCGCGTGCTCTTCCGCATACCGCTCTCTCATGCTGGTGGAAACTGGCGCGGTGTTTACCAGGGCATAATCAAAAATTTTATGGCGCGCATGCGCGTAGATCGCCTTGATGTGATCAGAAGCAGTCATATTGAGGCTCTCATTGGCTTCCGTCATCAGGTTACAGATAAAAACCTTCAAGGCAGGCGAGGCAGCAATGGCTTCAGGAATGCCGCGCACCAGGAGGTTCGTGACCAGGCTGGTAAAGAGCGAGCCGGGTCCCATGGTGATGACGTCCGCGGCGGCAATGGCGGCCAGCGCCTGCGGCAAGGGTTCAGGATTGGCCGGTACCATTTGCAGTTCGACAATTCGATGCTGGCTGGCATTGATGTTGGTTTCACCCAGCACGTGAGAACCGTCATCCATAATGGCTTCAAGCTGCACATTGGCCGAGGTCGCGGGAAGAATATGCGCCCGCGTGGCCAGGATCTCTGACGCCTGTTGTACTGCAACAGCAAAGTCGCCGGTCATGGCAGTAAGCGCTGCCAGGAATAAATTGCCGAAGTTATGCCCCTCCAGATCGCCGGAGCTGGTGAACCGGTATTGAAAAAGTTTGGAGAGCAGGTTTTCATCTTCAGAGACCGCAACCAGGCAGTTGCGGACATCTCCGGGCGGCAACATGCCGAGTTCACGGCGCAGGCGTCCGCTGGAACCTCCATCATCGCTGACGGTGACCACCGCCGTGAGATCAGAAATAGTATGGGTCTGCTGCGGGTCTTCACCGGCCCGGACGGTATATTTCTTCAGTCCTTTGAGCAGCGTGGAAAGCCCGGTGCCGCCGCCGATGGCAAGCAGACGTACACCGCGGGCGGAGCGGCCATTGTTCTTCTCTGGGTGGGACGGCATTGAGTTTTACAGCTGGCGCTTCCTCTGATCGGTGCCTGATGATGGCGAATCAGTAGGTTCGGGATAAAGCAACTCAGTAAAACGCGGGTCGTCCGCCATATTCTGGAAATCTGAATCGTTCCGCGCCTGGAAGCGGTTCTGCGGATTCAGCCGGATCGCTTCGCCCAGGTTCTTCAAAGAGGCTTCCACCTGTCCGGTGAGGCAATCCACCACGGCCATTCCATAGTATGCGAAGTCCGCTTTGGAATTCTGCTTGAGAATTTTCTCCACATGAACACGGGCCTGGTCATATTGGCCGGAGTTCATCAACGATACCGCGTAATCAAAGTGCTCTTCCGCTGTTTTAAAGTTAGTGGAAACGCCAGCCAGTTGCTGGTTGCATAAATTCAGATGGACGCGGGCCCTGTCCATCAGATCACGCTGCCCGCTGGCCAGGATCTTCTCCAACAGGGTCTTGGCTTTATCGAATTTATGCTCCTGCATCGCCTTCACAGCGGCTTCATAGTTTTGCACAGCTTGTGCAAAACCAGGATCAGGCTTATGAATCGGATTGTGCTGCGGGACAGGTGACTTCTTCCCAGACATCGGCGTTCTATTCCTAATACCCTTTGTTTTAAGTTGTTTAGCAGGAGAACGCTTAACTCTTCCTGCCCTTCTTTTCATCATTCTGCTGTTTCCTTGCGGCCCGAATCGGAATAGCAGCAAGAACTGGCTGTGGAAAATCCGGAGATCAGCTATCCCGCAATATCAGGGCTGCCTAAGGGGTGCAGCCCTTTATACGCACAAATTTCACGTGCGTCAACTGCACCTTAAAGGATGCAGATTACTTCACCGGTTCGGGGTTCTGCAGATCCAGCATCTTGAAGTCGCCACGGACAATGCCTTCGCGGATCATTTTGGCACTCCAGCCTTTTTTCGATTGCCGGTATGAATACAGGGCCTCCTGCATGCATGTGCCGCAGTTCGCGCCATGTCCGCTTTCAAAACAGCTGCGCAGGCTGGTATGTCCATGATTGCGATCACAAAAACAATAACACGGCATCTGGTATACAACCGATGAGGCCCTGGCAGCGGCCTTGTAGGATTCGGTTTGGGCCGGGATAATCAAGCCGGCATCAGCCAGTTGCTTCTGCGTAAGCACCGGAGGCAGTTTTTCGCCGGGTGCCGGAGCCGCAGCATGGAAGGCCGGAACTGCGGACTGCTGATTTGCAAACTGTGCATGCGTTATGGCTGTGACACAGAGCAGGGCGAGTACACCGAAAAAGTGCTTCATAGCGCTTTATTTTACCCCAGAATAGCCGGTTCCAACAGCCCCCGTCCGTGCCCGGCTCCACGTATAATTTGCTTGGGAGCGGATTTGTCCATGGAAGAATCCCCACAACAAACCCAGCCAGGTCCAGGCGAAAGCTCTACACCCTCAGTCCCGGATGGCGGCTTGCACACTCTGCGGACATGGGCCCGCGACCTGTTTTTTTCCGTAATTGTCTCTTTCTTCATTATTCTGTTCGTTTATCAGCCGGTGAAGGTAGAAGGCGGCAGCATGGAACCAGGCCTGGAGGACCAGGAACGGATTTTCATCAACAAGCTGGTGTACCGGATGGAGAACATTGAGCGCGGTGACATCATTGTGTTCCGCTATCCCAGCGACACGCGTAAGAGTTTCATCAAACGTGTCATAGGCTTACCCGGAGACCGCATACGCATTTCCTTGGGCCATGTTTCCATCAACGGCCACGATCTGCCGGAGCCGTACGTTCCATCGGACTATCAGGACGCTCGCTCTTACCCCGAAGTTGTGGTGCCTGAGAATTCGTATTATGTTCTTGGTGACCATCGCTCCATGTCGAATGACAGCCGTGCGTTTGGTCCGGTGACGCGCGGTTATATCTATGGGAAAGCGGTTTTCGGCTATTGGCCCGTGGAGAAGTTGGGGATTCTGCGCTGATGTTTACACAACTGAGAGTTGCCCTGATCCGCCGGTTTGCAAAAAAACGCCTGGGCAAAGAGATTGCTCCGCTGGCGACCCTGGCCACCCATCCTGGCGTCATTATTCCATACGCCAACTTCGGCCTGGCGCTGGACAAGACCACGCTGGTTCCTGCCAAACTGAAAGTCCTGGGACAGATTCGCGCTGCCAAGTTGGTGGAATGCCCTGTTTGAATTGACATTAACTCTGCCGGGGGCAGACGGGCAGGCATCAGCGACGATCAGATTCGCAACCTCAACTGGTATCCGGAAAGCGACCTCTTCAACCCCGATGAAAAGCTGGTGTTGGAAATGGCGGATGCCATGACCGCAACTCCGGCAAAAGTCACGCCCGAGCTGCGCGCACGATTGCAAAAAAGGTTTACGACGCCGCAACTGGTGGAACTGGCCGCGGCCATTGCCTGGGAAAATTACCGCGCACGCTCCAACCGCGTATTCGGGTTCAGCAGCGAGAACTTCTACGCGCCCGCAGGGCCGGCCACAGCGGCTGCCCCGCAAAAAGATGCAATAGCAAAATAGCCTTATTCGCAGCGCAGCGAAATAATCGGATCAATGCGCGCGGCGCGGCGCGCAGGAATATAGCTGGCAATGCAGGCGACGGCTGCAATCAGCAGCGCAATGGCCGCAAAAGTCAGCGAATCAGTGGCGGGCACGCCAAACAAAAAGCTCCTGAGTGTCCGCGTAAATAAAAATGCCACCAGCAGCCCGATCCCTACGCCGCACAGGGCCAGCACCAAACCCTGTTTGATTACCAGGCGATGCCCGCGGGCCGCGCCCCCAGCGCCATGCGGATGCCGATCTCGCGCGTCCCCTGGCTTACCAGATAGGCCATCACGCCATAGATGCCAACGGTCGCCAGAGCCAGGGCCAGCCCGGCAAACACCCCCAGCATGACGGTGGAAAAACGCCGCCGCGCCAGTGATCCGGCAACACGCTGTTCCATGGTGAGCACGCGGTACATCGGCAGGTCGCGGTCAATCTCATGCAGTTCATGGTTCACCGCAGCTGCAAGGGTCGCGGGGTCCGAGGTGGTGCGCAAGACCACATTCATGTTGCGGCTGATGTACTGGTTTTGCGTCATGTAAACGGCCATGCGCGAATCGGTATCGAGCGTGTCCTGCTTAATGCGGCCCACCACACCCACCACCGTCATCCACAACGGCTTGGCCTGCAGCTGCAGGACAGCAATGCGCTTCCCCACCGGGTCCTGGTTGGGCCACATCTGCCGGGCCATGAATTCATCTACCAGGGCCACGCCCGGCTTGTCCTGCGTGTCCTGATCGTTCAACAACCGCCCTTTGAGCAGGGGAATCTGCATGGCCTCAAAGTAGTGTCCGCTCACGATGCGCTCATCGACATTAATAAACTTTTCACCCTGTGGTGGAACGCGGCCTTCCACGGTGATGGGCCCCCAGGCATACATCTCGCTGAGAGGCAGGGATGAAACGCCGCCTGCCAGCGTCGCACCCGGCAAATGCTCCAGCCGCTCCCAGAGCTGGCGATAGATAGCACGCACCACCTGCGGGTCTTTGTATTTGTCTCCGCTCATCGTCAGTTCCAGAGTCAGCACATTCGCGGGATTAAAACCGGGCGAGACGTGTTGCAGCTGGATAAAACTACGCAACAGCAGACCAGCCACAATCAACACCACCACGGAGATGGCCAGTTCGGAAACCACCAGCAGACGGCGGAGATTGTTGCCGCGTCCCCACATGGCGCTGGTGCCGGCGGAGCCGCGTTCAGAATCTTTAAGCGTGGTCAGCAGATCGAGCCGAAGCACGCGCAGCGCCGGCGCCAGCCCAAACAGAATTCCTGAGCCCACGGAAATGAACAAGGTGAACAGGAGAGCATCACTCCGCAGGCCGATCTCGTCCAGGCGGGGAACGCTTTGTGGGCCAAGAATGCGCGTCCAATAGATGCATGCCAGGGCAAGCAGCACGCCCAGCGCGCCTCCAAGCATGGCCAGCAGTACGCTTTCAGTAAGCAGCTGGCGTATCACGCGGGCCGCGCTGGCTCCCACCGCCGTGCGGACTGCAATTTCACGCTGGCGGGCCACAGCCCGTGAAAGCAGCAGGTTCGCAACGTTGACGCATGCGATCAGCAGCACGCATCCCACCGCAGCCAGCAGAAGCCACAGCGTATGACGCACATTGCCTACCACCTGCTCCAGCAGCGGAAGAACCACAAATGTAAGGTTGCCGTTTGCGGGATAAAACTCCGGATACGATTTCCGCAGGCGGGCCGTGATGGTGTCCATCTCCGCGCGCGCCTGTTCCAGAGAAACTCCGGGACGCAGCTTGGCAATAATGTTGAAGTCTTCCTGAGTGCGCGTTTCGGCGGCGTTCGGCGGCAGCGGCGTGGGAAGAATAATGTCGGCTTGCTCCGCTCCATCCAGCGTAGGCATGACTTCCCTGGGCAAGGAAAAACTGCGCGGAAGGACGCCGACCACTTCATAAGGGTGAGAGTTCACCGTGATGGTGCGGCCCACCATGTCAGGATTAGAGCCATAACGCCGCGCCCACATGCCATAGTTCAGAATCGCCACATTGGGGTGCCCGACTGTATCGTCTTCCGGGGTAAAGATCCGGCCATAGAGCGGCTTCACTCCCAGCATCGGCAGCAGATTATTGGTGACACGGACTACACCCACCCGCTCCGGATCGCCATTGCCGGTAAGGTTGTAATTTCCGCCAATGGCCAGCGCCACCTGCTCAAACCCATGGTGATTGTTCTTGATGTCAAAGTACTGCGCCGTGGAAAACCAGTCGCGCGTAATTCCCAGCCCCGGCGAGGTGTTCCAGAGAATCACCAGCCGATCTGCATCCTGATAGGGCAAGGGCCTGAGCAGCAGCGCACTGGTAATACTGAAGATGGCTGTATTGGCCCCTATACCGATGGCCAAAGACAACACCGCTGCCACGGTAAATCCGGGACTCTTGGCAAACGCGCGCAGGGCGTATCTTAAGTCTCGTACAAGGATGTGCATATCTGACGGGAAAATCATCCTATCACGCAACAAATCAATCAGGCAGAGGTGGCTTTAACCAAGCCCAGAGATGAATCACCGTAATAGGCTGAATGATACGTCCTCTATGCAATAAGTATCAGGTTCTTGTAGTTTTGTTTTGGCGTAATTTGCAGTGCGTAATTTCCCCCACTATTCAATCCTTACCGTCCGCTCACTTACTTTAGGAAATTTATCGAACACCGCCGGATCGTGGCCAGGAACAATTAACCGGGGCGAGGCCGCGAGCTGCTTCATGCGATCCTGTGCGCGCAGGTTGGACGCAGCGTCAAGCGTCTGCGCAATCGGCGCGTGCTTTTCCAGGTTCTCATACAGATACATGTTGTCACTGGCCAGGATGACCGTCCCGGCCCCGGTATTCACGCCGAGATACTGTGACTGAAACGTATGCTTGCCGCCGGTGTAACAGGTGATGCCGGGAAGGATCTCCTGCGCATCGCCATTGACCAGGCTCACGCGCCCGGCCAGGTTGAGCTTCACCAAAGCCAGCACATCGTCAGGATCAATGCCGCCGTGAGTACGGCGCTGCTGCCAGGCCTCGCCCGTGTAATAAACGTATTCGTCTTTTTGCAGCCAGATGCGCGCATTAGGAAACAGGTCCATGCCGTCAGCGTGGTCCCAATGCAGGTGCGTGATCACCACGTCAGTGACGTCTTTGGGTTGCACTGCGGGAGTGATGCCGGATTGCGCCACGGCGTCCGATGGCTTGAGGAAGCCGGTGATCTTCCAGTCCTTGAAGAACTGCGGGCGGTAGAAGCCGGAGTCAACAAGAATGATGTGCCCGTTGCCGCGGATCAGCCAGACCGTCATAGCGATATCGAGCTTGCGTTGGGGGTCAGCGCCGGCCACCAGGGCGTTGACATGAAAGTCCGGAATGGAAGCGTAACGGATGGCATAGACCTCATACACCGGCTTGCCTTCCAGAGGCGTTACGGCACAGGCCATCGCGGACAGGCTGAGCAGGATGATTAGGACCATAAACTTGTTCGGCATTTTGGGCGCTCCTGAAGTGGTTTCCGCAATGATCCTGCAATTCGCAGAGATTCTTGCATCAGGGAT
>DAHUXF010000269.1 GCA_027307295.1 Acidobacteriaceae bacterium | reverse complement strand
AGCAGGACATTGAAAACGGAGCCAATGTTTTGCTGCATACAGTGCTGGCCTTTGACGCGAAATAGGCAAGCGTGCCAGGACCAAAATGGACCGTGATGGGTTCGTGTCTGCGTGTCTCCATGGCAGGTTTTGTCTCTATAATTCTTCCATGTCCATTGCCGACAACATCACTGTTATCCGTGAGCGTCTCTTAAAAGCTGCGGCCCGCGTGGGACGGAATCCAGACTCCATCACGCTGATGGCCGTAAGCAAGACCGTGGAAGCTGAACGCATTCAGGAGGCTTATGCGGCTGGCCTCCGGGTGTTCGGCGAAAACCGCGTACAGGAATATGGTGACAAGGCCACCGCACTCAGCGGGATGAAAGAAGCGGAATGGCATCTGATCGGCCATCTGCAGAGCAACAAGGCAAAGAAGGCGGCAGAGTTGTTTCAGGCCGTCGATTCAGTTGACTCACTGCGGCTGGCGGAGAAGCTTAATCAGGCAGCCGAACAAGCGGCCAAAGTGCTGTCTGTCTTGATTGAAATCAAAGTCAGCGCAGAAGAGAGCAAAGCCGGCATCCCGGTGGATTCACCGGAACTGGAAGAACTGCTTCGCGCTGCGCCCAACCTCATCCACTTGCAGGTTCGCGGTTTAATGACCGTGCCTCCGTTCACGGAAGATGCTGAAGGCGCGCGCCCATACTTCCGCATGCTGCGCGACCTGCGCGATAGAATCGCCGCCCGCCAGTGGCCGCGCATCCAGATGGACGTGCTCTCCATGGGCATGTCCCATGATTTTGCGGTCGCCATTGAAGAGGGTTCCACCTGTGTGCGCGTCGGCACGGCGATCTTCGGCTCCCGACCAAAACCCGCTGCATGATTCCTATCCAGGAAAGCGTGAAGGGTATCACCTTTGCCGTTAAGGTCCATCCCCGCGCGCACCGGAATGCCATTACCGGGACGGTGGGCGACGCCGTGAAGCTTGCCTTGACGGCTCCTCCCGTTGAAGGCAAAGCCAACCAGGCGGTGATTGAGTTCCTGGCGGATTTGTTTGCAATTCCGCGTTCCTCCGTTACCATAGCCAGCGGCGAAACCAGCCGCAATAAAGTAGTCAGGATTTCCGGCTTGAACCGGGTAACGGTGGAACAGTGCCTGGCCGGGGCGCTGACCAGGAGCAGTTAGAGCATCTTGCGGCAAAGGAGAAACACTTTGTCCTTTTCTGATCGCTTACAACAGATAAAAACAGGTTTTGAACGGCCTTTCTGGGTCGCCAATATTACGGAAGTATTCGAACGCCTCTCGTATTACGCAGCCTTGGCCTCGTTGCCTCGCTACCTTCATGAAAGCTTAAATCTCACTGTTGTGCAGGCGACAATGCTAGCGGGCATATTCGGCGGAGCCGTGTGGCTCCTGGCGCCCTTTGGAGGCACCACTGCCGACCGCCTTGGGTTCAGGCGTGCGCTTTCTCTGGCTTATCTGATCTTGAGCGGTTCCTATTTCTTGCTGGGATCGTTCAATGCACCGTGGTTGGGGCCATTACGCAATGCTGTACCCCTAGTATGGCTCGCAGGGGCTGTGTTACTGCTTCCAGCTTTTGGCATCGCATTGGTGAAACCAGCAGTCGTTGGCACCACAGCGCGGGCGTCCAAGGATAACGTTCGTTCCATCGGCTACTCGATCTATTACACGCTCGTGAATATCGGAGGAGCAGCGGGCCCCCTCGTAGCTTCCTGGGTACACCGCCACATGAGCGTCGAGAATGTATTTCGCGCCGCTGCTGTCAGCGTCTTTGGAATGTTCTTCGTAGTGTTGTTTTTTTTTCGTGAGCCAAAACGTTCGGACGAAACTCAAACGGCGAGCTTGTGGCAAGCGGTCAAGAATCTCTGGACAGTCGTCTGCGACCTTCGCTTCATGCTTTTTCTTTTAATTTTCTCGGGCTATTGGATCATCTACTGGCAAATATTCTTCATTCTGCCGCTCTATGTCCACAATTACATAAATCCGGATGCTGACACGGAACGGATGCTAAGCACGGGGCCAATCCTGGTCATTTTGTTGACTTTGGCGGTGAGCCTGATGACGCAGAAAATGCGCCCATTCCGTGCCATTGCGCTGGGCACTCTAATCTCGGCCCTCGCTTGGGTTTTTCCCTGGATTCACCCATCTGTTGCGATGGCTTATGTCACGCTGGCCGTTATTGCGCTCGGCGAAATCACCCTGTCACCGCGATACTACGAATACGTTTCTCGCCTGGCACCGTCAGGTCAACAAGGGACTTATCTGGGCTTTGCATTCTTACCGATTGGCATGGGATCAATTTTCGGCGGCTCATTTGGAGGACACCTGTTTCACCATTACGCTGAGGTCACAAATCAGCCAACCCGCATCTGGTGGGTTCTCACCGCGGTGGGTGTTCTTACCGCGCTGCTATTATGGATTTACGACCGCGTCATGATGCCACCGCAATCCATGGCCGAATCGAAAGCATGAGCAGCACGCCTCTGTGCCTCTCTGTGCTCTCTGTGGTTAAATAGAAGAACCGTTTATGGACTTAAAAGCTATACAGTCAGCCCTGCATGAGCGCAATCTGGACGCGTGGCTGTTTTATGACCACCACCATCGCGACCCCATCGCCTACAAGGTCCTGGGGCTGTCAGAAACCCTCATGGTCACGCGGCGCTGGTTTTACATCATTCCGCGTGAAGGCGAGCCCACCAAACTCGTCCACCGCATTGAGGCCGGTCATCTGGATTCACTGCCCGGCAGCAAGCGTGAATACTCCTCCTGGCGTGAGTTGTGGGACAACCTTCAGGCCATGCTGGTCCGCCATCGCACGGTGGCCATGCAATATTCTCCCAACAACCTGATTCCCTATATCGGACTGGTGGATGCAGGCACGGTCGAATTGATACGCAGCTTTGGTAAAGAGGTCGTTAGCTCCGGCGACCTGGTGGCCCGCTTTGAAGCCGCCTGGAGTGAAGAGCAGATCGCAAGCCACTTCGCCGCGCGGGACGCCATTGACGCCATTGTTCCTGAGTGTTTCAAGGAGATTGGCCGGCGAGTTGGCAAGGGCGGCACCACCGAATATCAGATCCAGCAATGGCTGGCTGAAGCCTTCCGCCGTGAAAACCTGATCACGGACGATCTGCCGATCGTGGCCGTGAACGCCAACAGCGGCAATCCACACTACGGCCCCAGCGCGGAGAGTTCCTCGCCCATCCGGAAGGGCGACCACGTTCTCCTCGATATATTTGCCAAGAAAAACACGCCGACCGCCGTCTATTACGACATCACATGGACCGGAGTGCTGGGCACGCCGTCAGACAAGCAGGTTGAGATTTTCAACATCGTCACGGGCGCGCGCGATGCCGGCATCAAGAAAGTGGTGGAAGCGTTCGCTGGAAAACGCCGCATCGCGGGCTGGGAGGTGGACCAGGCAACGCGGGAACACATCAGCAATGCCGGTTACGGGCAATATTTCACGCATCGCACCGGCCACTCGATCGGGGTAGAGGTGCACGGCAACGGCGCCAACATGGACAACCTTGAAACCAAGGACGACCGCGAGATTATCCCCAACACCTGCTTTTCCATTGAACCGGGCATTTATCTGCCGGAATTTGGCGTGCGCAGTGAGGTCAACGTGCTCACGCGCAACGGCTCTGCGGAAGTGACAGGCAAAATCCAAACCGAACTGGTCCTTATTTAATGGCGAAAACAGAAGCAACCACGTCTGGCGCGCAACCCACAGCAGCGTCTGTTCCCTTCACTCCCATGGCCGCGCTGGCGCCGCTGTTGGGCTGGCTGGTCCCCGGGGCCGGGCATCTGGTCCAGAAACGCTGGCTCCGCGGCCTTCTCCTGATGGTTTCCGTCGTGGCAATGTTCAGCTTTGGCCTGGCCATGGAAGGCAAAATCTATAAGCCCAATACCGGCGACCTGCTGGACATTCTGGGCTTCGTGGGAGATTTTGGCGCAGGCGGGCTTTATATCCTGGGCCGCGTGCTGGAATGGGGCAGCGCCAACATTACCTTTGCCAATGCTGACTATGGCACAAAATATATTGTGGTGGCCGGGCTGCTGAACATTATGGCGGCAGTGGACGCTTATCACATTGCGATTGGGAAGAAACAATGATCCTGGCCCTGCAGCTCTCGCACTTTTCCGCAGCGGCGATCTTCGCGCTTTTCGCCTCCATCGTGTTTGGCATTACCCAGCGCAACACGCAGAAGGAAATGGTCGTCTATGGCGCGCAGTGCTTTGCCTGGTTTATCGGAGGCATGTTTGTGGCCGCCTGGGTAATGTGGCTGCTGCACCATTAAATAAGTTCCTTACATTGGTGCGTCTATTAATTCGCCGCAGATTCGCGCAGATGCAACGCAGATCAGACTAAATCGGCCCCAGTATTGCTATACCCTTTTTGGCTTTTCCGCTAACATCCAGACAAGTGCTGGCAAAAAACTTCTACCGCGGAGACGCAGAGAAACGGAGGGAACCTGCTTTAAAACGGTTCCTATAATAGCTGGACAGTCTTTCGTTGGACTGGCAAGATTCCGCTTTTCGTGTTGATTGCGGCTAAAATATTTCTCTTGATCTGCGCTTATCTGCGAAAATCTGCGGCGAAAAAAGGTACACCAATTCAGGAATCGCTCTAAAGATCAG
>DAHUXF010000268.1 GCA_027307295.1 Acidobacteriaceae bacterium | reverse complement strand
GGAGCGCGGAAGCGCAGGCAGCATCCTCTCAATGTGTGCTTGGGAGCGCAGTGTCTGGAGCCATGTGGCCAGCATGTCATCGATGCGCTGTTCCGCCAGGATATGCTCGATTTTATCCGAGACGTCCTCCAGTCTGGGTTCAGCAACACCGCGCTTGCGGACTTCAGGAAGGAATTTGTCCTGGTAGTAGGCGGCGATGGAATCTTTTTCCACGTGCACCAGACCCCGGAAACGAAGGTCAATGAAGCGGAGAATACGCGCCTGCGAAGTCAGTTGTTCTTCAAGGTCCTGCTGCGTAAGCCCATAGCCAACCAGAACGGCCTGCCAGTGCTCCTCCT
Organism: Acidobacteriaceae bacterium; assembly: GCA_027307295.1. GTDB lineage: Bacteria > Acidobacteriota > Terriglobia > Terriglobales > Acidobacteriaceae > Angelobacter. The sequence continues at coordinate 4,314 of DAHUXF010000268.1, read as the reverse complement.
CCGTGGCCCCGGCAATTCCTTGGCGGACTTCCTGGATCTTTGCTGCGAGCTCTGCCGGAGACGGGTCCAGGGCCGCAGGGTTGAGTATCTGCTGGTCAAGCAGGGAGCGATCAATCAGGCGCTCCAGCACGGCGGATTTTTCTGACTGTGTCAGGGTGGCAAACAGTTTGCCCTGCAGCAGCGATTCCACCCGCGCGGCCTGATCGAGTTCGCTTTCCAGGATGATGCGCTTGTTCACCACGGCCACCATGCGGTCAACAACCTGGGCCTGGGCCATGCCGGCCAGCAGGAGCAAGACCGCGAAATGGGAGCTGATTTCCATCAGAAGGTCTGACCAATATTGAAAAAGAAATTCAGGTGCTTGAGCACTTGTGATGAAGGCGACCCCGTGGCCGGTGCGGAAATAGGGAAGGCAGTCGGGTTCAGGTTGTAACCCACATCAAAACTTACCGGGCCGACCGGGGTGCGATACCTGACTCCGCCTCCCACCGCATGCGACATGTAATTGAAGTTACAGCTTCCCGCCGAAGGATTCAAACACTGGTCACGGTTCTTCTGGGCAAATTTTAAAAAGCTGTTGGCCATATCTCCGGTGGTGGCAAACACGTTGCCCATGTCATGGAACAGCACCGCGCTTAAATTGTTGCCCACGTAGGGCAGCGGCAGGGGTGGAGTGCGCAGCTCCAGGTTGTTCAAAAAGAGCGCCTCGCCACCCAGGGGGAATCCGCTGGTCAGGTCGCGCGGGCCGGCCGGGTTGATGCCAAACCCTCGATGGGACGTGCTGCCTCCGGAAAAGAAGCGCTCCGGCAGCGGCGCAAAAGTGGTGGAGGAGAATGGCTCTTCACTGCCAATGCGCGTGGAACGCGCAAAGACCCACCTTCTCTTGTGAAACTGGTAATAGGACGAGTTCTGCACCACCACGCGCGTGAAGTTGGTCTCTGAGCCGAAGCTCCCGGAAGCAACGCCAAGATCAAAGGTAGAGAAAGTGCCTTTGAGAGATTCAATCGGGTTGTCCCGCGTATCGCGTATGTAACTGAAGTCCGGCATGCCTACGCGGACAGCGCGCGACAACAGAGGCACAAGATTGGGGTCGATCACCAGATTGTCCGTACTCACGCGGCGGTAGATCAGACGGTACAGCAGGGTGGTAGCGCGGTTGAGGGTCTCTTTAATGGAAGCTGAACCTTCCAGCCGCTTGGACGTGAAGGTGCGCACATCATTGGTCTGCTGATAAAAAGTAGTGAAATCCAGCGTGAGCTTTTGCGAATCAAATAAACGCGGCGCCTGATAACCGACCAGCGCCAGCTTTTCCAGGTTTCCGTAACGGGTTTTGAGAGTAATCGTGTGGTCGCGACCGCGAAAATTCAGGCGGGTAACATCAAAAGAAACACGGCCACTGACTCCCGTGCTGCCCTGCGGACTAGTACCGGTGGGCTGCCCGGTCTGGACTTCCAGCCCCACGCCATAATTAAAGGTGTACCGCCGCGCTTCCGAGAGCTGGAAATTCAGGTTCTTATACGTGGATGCGCCGTCTGGATTTTGCACGGCCACATTGATTTCATTAAAGATGCCCATGTCATAGAGACGGCGCTGGGAGTCCAGCATCTGTGCCTGGCTCAGGCGGTCACGGTTGCCGATTTTGATTTCGCGCTCCACCACAAAGGGCCGCGTGTAATGCAGGCCGCTGATGAGCACCCTGTCCACAAAAATCTGCGGGCCTTCCATGATGGTATAGCTCACGTCGATTTTGTTGGGGTCCTGCGGTTCTGGCTGCGTAGTGTATTCAAACTTCACTTCCGGGAAGCCAAAGTTGAAGTAGGCATCCACCACTTCCGTCTGGTCTGAGATCACCATGGAGTCGGAATAAGGCTGGCCCTCTGAGGCGGTAATCATGCTGCGGATCTGGGCATCCGGGAGCGCCTGGTTGCCCTGGATGCTGAGCTTGCCCACCGTGGTCTGGGGCCCTTCCTGGATGTCCAGCTGAACGCGGATGTTCCCGTGCCTGCCGTAGTTGTTCTCCACCAGCGGCGTGATCTTTACCTGAAGAAAACCGTTGTTGCGATAAAGGTTCTCCAGCGATCGCACATCGCGCTGCAGGATGGATTGGCTGAACAGGCCATTCAGCAGCAAACCGCCCGCAGGCTGCATGATCATCTGCTCGCGCAGGTCTTCACGATGAAAATATTTGTTGCCATGCAGCACAACGTCGGCCAGTTTATGCCGCTGATTTCGTTCTACGTTAAAGATCACATCGCGCCGGTCAGAGTTCTCGGCCTGCGCCAGCGTGTACGTGACCTTGACGTCAAAGTAACCCTTGGTCTGGAAATAGTCGCGGATATTGCGCGCACCTTCATTCAACAGGTCTTCATCCACGGCGCTCTCCTCAAAGATAGGAACAAACCGCTTGATCTGGCCACGGCGTAACGACGCGCCCTGCACCTTTACCTCCACCACCGGGCCACGGGTAATGTCAAAGGTATAGTCAATCAGATTCTTGTCCGCGTGATAGACCCGTTGGGTCATGGCGACCTGGGCTTCCAGACGGCCCTGTTTCTGATAGCGCTTGCGCAGGCGTTGCAGCGCGCGTGTAAGACCGGCAGACGTAACCTTATCGCCAGAGCGAAGTTTGGCAATGTTGCGGATCTCCTCAGCACTGTAGCCGGGAGATCCAGTCACATTCACCAGCCCCACGCGCGCCGGCTGGCCCCGGTCGACAACAAACAATACTTTCACTTCCTGGGTGCGCGCGTCCCATTCATAAAAAGGCTTGACCGTGCTCTGATGAAAGCCGTTTTCCTGGAGCGTGCGTTGCATCCCCTCGATACCGGCGTTGATTTTTTCTTCAGTAAACTGCTCGCCCAGATTGAGCTTGCTGGCATTGACCAACTGGCTGTCACTGGGATGGGCGGGCGATCCTTCCACCAGAATGGACCCAAAGAAGTAGTTCTCGCGGGCGGAAAACGTGAGGATGACCTCGCCCTGGGGATTGCGTTGCGCTTCCACCTGAATCTCGGCGAACCGTCCAGTGTTATAAAGCGTCTGCACGGACTGGCGGACTTTGTACTTGTCCAGCGGTTCGCCCGCCTTCTGGGGCAGGAGCGAAAGAAGAGCGTCAGGCGTTTCCACCGAAGGGCTGCTGATCTCAATGCGAGAGACCTTCATTCCCTGCAAGCTGTTGAGCGTAGTGTACGGACGAAAATCAGGGGCAGCAGGCGCGCTCACCGGCGGAGTAGCAGATGGAGCAGCAGGCGCCGTAGACTGCGGCTGCTGCGGGACCGGGGATTGCCCTTCCGGCTCCTGCGCTGCGCCAGCCACAGCTAGACACACACTGGTGCACAGCACAAACGCCAGATGCACTGGCCGGCAGTGTAGCAAGATTCGCCCCATTTTTGGAGTTCGCTTTGTGTCATTCGATGGCAGCAACTTGGACCTTAGTTGCACGTGAGCAAGCATGTCCATTCTAAGCTGGCGGTATTGCAAACACCTAAGCCTGTTGGCCGCAAGCACCTATAATGTAAAGACGATGAAGTTTGAAGATCGTTATTCGCGGCAGGTGCTTTTTGCCGGTATTGGCCGCGCCGGACAGGCCAGGCTGGAGGAAAGCCGGGTGGGGATTGTCGGCTGTGGCGCAACCGGGGCTTGCCTGGCTGGCCTGCTGGCGCGCGCCGGCGTTGGCCAGTTGGTGATTGTTGATCGCGACTATGTTGAACCCAGCAATCTGCAGCGGCAATCTCTCTTTGATGAGTCCGATGCGGCGGAATCTTTACCCAAAGCAGTGGCTGCCGCCCGGAAGATTGCGGCCTTCAACTCTGAAGTGCAGGTGCAAGCAGAAGTCGCGGACCTGACGCCGGAGAACATTGCTGCCCTTCTCGGCAATGCCGGTCTCATCCTGGACGCGACAGATAATTTTGAAACCCGCTACCTAGTTAATGACTTTGCCGTGAAGCATGGCAAGTCCTGGATTTATGCTGCTGCCGTGGGCTCATACGCCGTGACCATGAACATCATTCCCGGCGAAACCGCATGCCTGGCCTGCATCTTCCCCTCGCCGCCTGAGGGGACCGTGGAAACCTGTGACACCGCTGGAATCCTGAACAGCGCAGTCAACCTGGTGGGATCGATCTCCGCGACTGAGGCAATCAAGTTTATGGTTGGTGCGCAGGACAAGCTGCGCCGCACATTGTTGTCCTTCGATGTCTGGAGCAATGAGCAGGCAGAGATTGCGGCCAGCCATCCGCGCGCAGGCTGCCAGACATGCGGGAACCGTGAATTCATCCATTTGGCAGGAGAACGGCGGCCCCAGATCACTTTGTG
>DAHUXF010000267.1 GCA_027307295.1 Acidobacteriaceae bacterium | reverse complement strand
GCCGCGGCGGCGATGGCCAAGGCGCGGCAGCGTGGAACAAGTCAGTATCCGCCCGCCTTATACACCAATCTGTGACCTGTATCACCCGCCGGGGTGAGATTTTGCCGGAACTTGAATTGCTGGGCAGATGCTAGCGTGGCCGCCCCGGCCGCGATCTAGGCGGCTAGCCGCTATAATGGAGGGAGTCGGGGCGTAGCGCAGCCTGGTAGCGCACCTGCCTTGGGCGCAGGGGGTCACAGGTTCAAATCCTGTCGCCCCGACCAATTCTTCAATTCTGCCTTTAAGCTTCAGCGGCTTACGAATCAACCCATTCTGCACTTTTGAACTCCGTTCCCCGAACTCCTTGCAGCAGCAACCAAAAACCCAGAAGAACTTCAAAGATGATGATCGGTATTCCCGACCGAGCCCTACGAAGCGGTACGTCGAAGCCTGGCACCATAACGGTGGCGAGGGGGGCCAATATCGGAAGTAGCGACGCAAAAACTCCCCACGCGGCTAGTACTCGCGGAATGAAACGCGATTTGAACCACAGGTAACAAAACATAAGAGATCCCATACCGAAGAAGATAGCCGCAATTCGATTTCCAGCCCGATCCACGCTGATGAGCACTGGCGCCAGCGTGTCCAACTGGACATTGCTAACTCCGTGCAAGGAACCCCGGCCATTCACGAGAAATAAAACGGCTAAAGTGTTCAAAGTAACAACTGTTGCAATGGCGCACTCCAATAGCCACCAGAAGACCGCAACCAAGGCCGCATTCTTGTTGACAGGCTTCAAAATGACATAGAGAGCCGCCGATAAGATGGCGCTGCCCGCAATCGTGACCAGATCATTAGCAATACCGGCCCGGACAAGCGCGCTGGATGCGGCAATATTCTTTATAACTTGCGCGAAATCGTCAGGAATGAACAGTTGTCGGCGCACATAGAAATCGCCAAAGTTCGCCGTCGCGATGGTGAGCAGGTACGTGATTCCTGCGAGTCGCGCAGCTTTTCTTTCAAGGTGGTCCATGTAAGTGGACGTCATTATATGCTTTACCGTGCGATACAAGCTGAATCCATCGGCGCCGGTCGAGCGGTAACTGTCGTGAAATCCCCTTATCGTTTGATTTGACCCCGTTCCGGCTCGCAATGTGTTTGATTTCAGGCGACGTATTGCAGAAAAGTTCTAAAATCGTCCGCCAGGGTAGACCAATTCAAATGTGTCCGGCCTTGAGATATGGGTAACAGAACGTCCGGAGACATAGACTAGCCAGGGCCGACCAATTCTTCTTTGCTCAACACCGTTGCTGGTTGTGGATCTAACGTCTACTGCGCCGGAAATTTACGTGCCCCAACTAACGCAAACGCCGCGTGAGGGCCGGGGCAACGTGTTTTGCGCCAAACATGAAACGCATCACCGGACCGAACGTTGGAGCGCTGCTGATTCCCACAATAAAAAGTCCTGGAACCGAGGTTTCAAATTGCGGGTTAAGGACCGGAGCGCCGCCTTCGCGCGCGATGCTCTGCTTCAGGCCTGCATGCAGGTAGTCCAGGCGATCAAGATCAACTTTGTATCCGGTGGCCGCAATGACGTGGTCCGTCCAAACCGTTTTTGTTCCGTTCGGCCCCTGGACTTCCAGGCAGACCCGTCCATGTTCCGTTATCGCCTGACGCACTTTGGAGTTCAGGAGAATCTCAACCCGGCCTTCAATGCGCTGCTTAAGCCAATAGGCCCCGGAAGGCCCCCACGTTTTGGCTACATAGCGATGGCGCAGGTCCGCCGGCAGAAGCCGCCGGAACCATTGCGGCATTTCCGATATAACGAAACTTTCCCACCCAAACCCGACTCCTGACTCGGGGTTCCTGACCCTCTGGGCCAAGGAACGATGTCCGTTGCGCGCAGCGTTCCAGCGAACTTGGTGATCGCGTACAATCAACCGGACCTGGGCCCCTGCTTCATGGAGAAGGGCCGCACTTTCCAGCGCGGACTGGCCTGCTCCAATCAATGTAACGTCGCGTCCGACAAAACCAGAAAGATCATGGATCCTGGCGCTGTGGTAACACAATGGCTCGGGAATGCCCGCCAACTCCGGCGGGACCACGCGGAAGGCCATATGCCCCGTAGCCAGGATGACACGTTGCGCCTCAAGCGATGGCGCTCCCGCAAAATCCAGTAAGAAGCCCGCACGGGTGGCTTGCAGGTTGGTGACTTTCACGTCTATGGATTCGCCAACAGCCCGCTGGCGAAACCATTCCGCATAACGGAGAAAATCCGCCAGGCTAAGCGGGTCTCCGGCAGGCTGATACGGAATTCCGTGCTCTGCCGAGTAGCGCTCCAGCGTGAATTGCCCGTTCGGGTCCCAAAGGTTTGAGGCAAATCGCTCCGACTTCAGGACCATCCCCACTGGCATGAACTTACGCCAGCTCTCAAGCGGCGTCCCATAAAGATGGTATGGAATTCCCGCTGCTTTCAGATGGGCCGCAATGGAGAGGCCGTACGGCCCTGCTCCAATAATGACTGTGTTGCCAACCGACATTCAATGACTCCAGATGGAAGTTTGGCTTTCTGTTCTTTGCCGCTTAAGCGCGCGCAGGCACTTTTCCCTTGAGGAGCTTCCATCGGAAGAGTTTGTTGGTGCCCAATGGAAGCAACTCAATAGCGTAGTAATACAGTCCAGGTAGTGGATCGTTGAGCCGGAAATACCCATCGCGCACGGATGCTGTCCCCAGTCCGGCTGGCCGGCGGTACAGGATCGATGAACGCCACATCACCCGCGGCCCCGGCCTGGCAGACTGCTCGACGGCCATGCTGGTTTCCGCCTGGTAGACAACGAGAGGAAGATTAACTCCGCACAACGTTGCGATCTCCTCCTGCCAATCTGTGCGGCCAACCGTCGGTTCAATGATAAGCAGCTTTCCGGTTCGCTGGTCACGTTTGAACTCCAGGCCGCCGATTCCCTTGTATCCCACGCGCTCCGCGAACTGCCGGGTCAGCAGCGCGAGCTCTTCATGCAACTCCGGGGCTGCGGCGCAAATGGCGGTGATGCCAACGTCCGGAGGAACGCATACCAGCTTGCGTCCGGCAAAAGTGGCCAATACCTCACCCTCTGAGGAGCAGACAAACAGGCTAAAGCAAAGGCCGCTATCGGGCCCTTCAATCCACTCCTGGACAGCAAGGCGTCCGGCTCTCTCCATCATTCTTGTGGCAACGGCCATTGCTTCGCCCCAGTTTTCCGCGCGCACAGGACGGTCGTTCTCCTGGTTTGCAACCAGCGGCGCTTTATCAGCAGGCTTGATCACCAGCGGCGGCGTCAGCGTCCTGATCAGCGGAAATTCAGAAGGATCCGTCAGAATCACACCGCGGGGAACCGGTAGTCCTTCGCGCTCTGCCAGCAATTGAAACTGGGCCTTATCGTAAAGAGTTCGAACCATCTCGGGCTCAGGCAAGGTGAAGCGGAAAAAAGGCTCCAGCTCTCTGCGAAACTCTGAGACAGTATTGACATCTGCATCAGCCGTAAGCATAAGGACCGGACGCTCGCCGATCCGGATTGACAGGTCAATCAGCTCTCTTACAAGCGCGCTGCCGCTTACGCTGGCCAGCCTGACGAATCTCGCAAAGCGAGACCAGGCCCCAGGGCAACCGCGCCCCTTATCGGCAACAAAGATGGGCATGCCTCCGGAGGCCAGGCTCCGCACAACACCCAGGCCGTTCAAACTGCCGCCCAGTACCACAACCGGAATCAATGGTAGTCACCCGCAACAATTATTTTGGATAGCCCGATCAACCTTGAAACACTCCTCTTTGATCCAACTGCTTACCGCTTCGGCTTCCACCTGGCAGCCTTGCAGGTATCCAGGAAATAACCGCGCACAATGCTGGGCGTACTCTTCCCAAGGGCATGCATCTCTTGCGGCACACTTGCACCTCTCGTGCACGTTCAGACGTGATAAGGAAGCAGCCTTGCGCCTTCCAGTCAAAATGGCTGAACGGCACACAGTCTTATGTCAGGGTCACCTGGATACTAATTTTTTAAAGATATGCCGGAGATGGTATTTGCAGATGGACGGCCATCCTAACGGGACAGCAGCAATCGTAGAGGCTATTTATTAACAGCAGCTTAGGAAGAATGAATCGGAGTTGCAGGCCGCTTCCTCAAGCCAATATTGTGCACATTTTTGCGCTCTTTTGCCTTAACAGCACAGAATCTGTGCGCCCGATCCATTGATTTATGGGGTTATTTAAATTCTGACGGCAAAAATAACAAACCTCTCCTCACAAGGTGCATGGCCCTTGCCAAGAGAGGTTAGAAAAATCCGCGTCGCCCGCGGTCAGGCGACTTGCATATTTGAGCGTTTGTATTCCTGCTCAATCATCTGCATCTGGTCCTTCAGACGCAGCTTGACCTTCTTGATACGCACTTCTTCCAGCTTCTCTTCTTCCGTCAAATATCGTTTTTCAATCAGGGAGTGAAGGCGCTGGGTGTATTGATTATGTTCCTGGGCCAGCCGACGAAACTCTTCGTGGCTGGCAAGAAGCTGTTCGCGAACGGAATCTACCATCCGGAAGAACCTCCTGCTAGTTCTTTCACAGAACGTTAACATACGGGCAGGGCTGGTTCAATCAAAAACCAGGGCAGTCTATGGAAAATTAAACCTTAAAATCAGGGCATCTTCCGCCGGATCC
>DAHUXF010000266.1 GCA_027307295.1 Acidobacteriaceae bacterium | reverse complement strand
CTGGTTCCCCATCTACAAGCCGCTGTGGACAAGTTCGTACGTGCTTTTTACGGCTGGGGCTGCATGCCTGACTCTGGCCCTCTGCTGGTGGCTCATTGAGATGCGCGGTTGGCGGGCATGGGGTAAGCCATTCCTTTGGTTGGGCTCAAACGCAATTCTGGCGTACGCACTCTCCTCCTTCGTCGCCAAACTGGGAGCGATCATCACGGTCCCCGAGGGGACAAGGTCCACGGCAGTACAGAGCTGGATCTTTACCCATTGGTTCGCACCGTTGGCGCAAGCGAAGAATGCGTCGCTGGCCTTCGCCATCTGCTACCTGGCGCTCTGGACGCTGTTGGCATGGGGCCTGTACCGGAAGAAGATTTTTATAAAGGTCTAATAGTTCAGCCCCGCTTAAGAATGCTACTGGCCGATACCGGCTTTCTAGCGGCTCAATGCCACAACACTGGCTTCTCGCGTTGCGGAAGCCTGCTGTTTCGTCTCACCGGGTTTGGCCCCAACCAGCTTCATGTACTCAGTCAGGGTGACAAAGCGGTAGCCCCGCGCTTTGAGATCGCTAATGAGCCGCGGCATGGCTGCCGTGGTGGTGGAGAGCTCATGGAAGGCGAGGATGTGGGTATATGTACCCTTCTTTTCGCGTTGATCCAGTTGTTTCAACACTCCATCCGCCAGAGATGGCTTGGGGCATCCAGTGGGATTTTTGCCGGCGCACAGATAGTCGAGCGAATTCACGTCGCGCAGGGCAATGGGATTTTCCGAAGAGATGGTCAGCACACGATAGCCCTGCTGTTCCAGGTCCCGTCGCGCATCATTGGTGATGATCCAGTCCGGAGGGCGGACATACCGGGGCTGCGTGTGGGTGATCGCCTTAATTGCCTGCGCCCCCCGGTCCACATCTTGCATGACCCACTGCTCGCCATTTTTCTTCTCTGCGCTGCGTAGCTCCAGATGGCTGTATGTGTGGTCTTCCAGTTCGTGGCCGCGCCGCGTCAGTTGTTCTGCTGCGTCAATGCAGGAAACGCCAATGTTTTCTTCGTGCCTGGGCTCGCCCCACGTTCTGGGAGTCAGCCGCCAACCCACGACAAAAAACGTCGCCTTGACGCCGTTCTGGTCAAGGACATCCACCAGGCCGGGAGCAGGATGGATTCCTTTGGAGCCGAACAGGACATAGGGCCGGGGGCCATCGTCAAATGTAAGCGCAATGAGCTTGCCGGCGGGAGAAGCAGTCGTCGTACTCGCCGCCACACGGACTCTCGCCGGCGGTGGTTCTTTCGCCATAACATCAATACTGTGGCTGCCAGGAGACGAGTTACTCTGATCAATGTCGGCACTAAATGAGTGAAGGCCGCCACAAGCGCAAAGCACAGCGAGGCCGGCAATGAAAAAAAATACACCGAGATAACGCATTACAACTCCCAACCTATTCATCGGTTCAGTCCCGCAAAAAAGGTTTAATTCCAGCAGGTTGTCCGGGGAGAAGAACGAAACAAGAAATGGCAGCGCGAATGATTATGAAATGTTTTATCACGCGCCAGCTGTGGTTCGTTACTGTCTGAAGGTCATTACCGAAGGTAATCATACGTACATTGGACAGTAGGCTGGAAAGCGTGTGCGTGGCCTGGAACAATACTGAAGTCAGCAGGAACGCTTTTGACAGACCCTTGGGAACAAGGCCTCTCCGGTAATTCCGTACTCCAGCGTACATCTGCAATAAGTACTCCAATATTATGAAGATGTTATAGAGCTAACCAAGATGTACTTGATTTGCGAATTGATGATTCTGGAGAATAGATCTCGGTCGGCTTTGATCCTGGAAAGCAGGGCAGAGCTGAGTATGGCGGTTTCTGACCGGATTGATAGATTTAGCAAGGAAAGAAAGAGGATAGGTTATGGCTAGTCCACTTGAAATTGTTCAAAAATATCAGGCAGCAACCGGCAAAGGCGATTTTGCGACAGCGCGGAAGCTGGTACATGATGATCTGGCTTTCCACGGCCCGATTGATAAGTTTAATAAACCCGAGCCACTCTTTGAAGCGCTCAAAACACTTATGCGTATTGTTGAAAGGGTTGAGATACAAAAAGTGTTTGTTGACGGTAATGATGTCTGCGTATTGTATGACATGGTTACAAAGACCTCGGGCACAGAACTCATCGTTGAATGGTTTAAAGTGAAGGACGGTAAGATTTCCAACATCCGAGTGGTCTTTGATGCCCGGCCGTTCGCCAACCTGCACGCAGGCAGGGACGCTGCGAGAAAGGTTGGCTAAAATCGCAGGCGGTTAGCGTGAAAAAATAGCCAATTTGTGTCAGCTCACAATGCTTGTTAGGCAGGGTAGCGGGCCCAGATTGGCTGTTTTGTTTCCACGCCGAGCAGATCAAAATAGCGAGTTCAAGGCGTAGCATTTGCAAGCGTATCCTGCAGCGCAAGCTGCAGGATACGAAATGCAGGAAGGGCCAAAATTTTATAGCTCAAGGGCTTCCGGTGGTTGTGGGTTAGGTTCATTGCTGCGCTGTGAATACATGCACAACTTGAACACATTAAGGATCTGCCATTTTTGTTTGAGTTGTAGAAACACTGCCTGACGGGCATCTTTCAGGACTGCGCTGTTGGGATACTGCGTAATGGCCCAATCAGCAATCTGGCCGGCAAGTTCAAAGTCGCCGGCGGTAATCATATTGCCGATGGCGCTTGCCAGATCGATATCGCTCAATCCTAAATATTTCTGAAACGCCGCGCCAAATTCTGACGCGCTGAGGTTGTCAACGTTTTGCAGTTGTGGTCCCCAGTATCCTATATTTTGGTGGCACAGCCGGTTTATAAATACTTCTCGCTGTGCTATGTAAGGGACGTAAATGTCGGTTTCACCGGATTCCACAAGGCCGGGTGGAACCAGATTCATCTGTTGAATTTCTACGCGGCCCTTGTTTGCAAAAATCTGCTTGAGTGTTTCCTCCTTAAGCCATTGCAGGCGGGTCCGCAAGCGCGCGACAACGTCAATGTTAGGAAAGAACTGGGTCACGGCCCAATGTCCCGTGAGCAGGTGCTTTGGCTCAGGCTGCAAGTGAACCAGAAGGTCCATGCTTTCCAACAGGGCATCGGCATCGCCTTCAACAACATAAGGCGCGCCCACCCAGGGCACAAGAAAATCACCGCAGTACACAACACCGTGTTCGTAGAGATGGATCAGCATTCCATCCGGCGTTTCGCCTCCGCCTCTGGGCAGCAGAATGAGGCGAATCCTGGTGCCTCCAATGGTGAGATCGGTGTTCTTGTCCACCAGCTTGGTAGGCCGGTATTTGGCCACATCGCCGATGTTAAATTTTTCTCCCAAAGTCCAGTTCCACGGTGGCGGCTGGTGCAGCACTCTTGGACTTTCGTCGGTATAGTTTGAGCGCGAGTGAAATATTACATCCGGATTCAGAGACAAAAAGAACCCGTGACCACCGGTATGGTCCCAGTGATAATGGGTCATGAAACAGTGTGTTAGCTTAGGGATGGGCTTGCCGTATTTCGCTGAATAATGTTTCTCAAAGGCACGGTACGCCGCTTCACAGGTATCCAGCCGGCTACCGGAATCCACTGCAATCAACTCATTCCCATCATCTGTGATGAAGAAATTGTAGTCTGAAAGATCGTAGCCTGAGACTGTAAACGTTTTTCCGGGGACAAACTCCTTGACTTGCTTAATCCCGCCCCGGATACCATCAGGAGTGACGTAAAAAACAGTGCCTAAGAAGAGATGGTCCGGATCAAGTTCTTTGTATCCGCTCAGTTCCAAAAATCTCTTGGACTCTTCCTCATTGCCTGCGTTGTGGGCCAGAACGGCACGGGAATATCGCACCTGAGTCAGGAACTGGCAGGAATCTTCCAGGGCTGCTGGACTTGAATGAATGACTTGCTCACACCATTTCAGGTCTTCCAACGCCATCTTCGCGTCCCCGACCGGCCACGGCAGTTGCGAGTGGATTACCCCTGAGACCCACCGGGCAAAAATCTTTTCGTGGTGCTTGGAATAATCAGGCTCATTCTCCGTGAGCCGTTTGGCTTCCTTGATGTCTGCTAAAAGGCTCTGGACCAGGGAAACCTGTTCCGGCAACCGCCATACTGGTAAGTTTAATGCGCGTGCGGCGCGGAGAAGCGCCAGGCATCCCGTATATACCGCCTTCTGAGCATTCGTTTGCCCAAGCCTCTCCACATAGCTTTTAAATTTGGCGATCCCCTCTTCCTCCCGATGCAGCACCACATATTGGACTGCCATCGGAATAATGACGGATGAATCTCTCGGCCGGGCATCATTAGCGGCTATCATGAAGTCCAATTCCGGCTGGGCCTGAACGCCTTTTCCACGGTTGCTGCCAAGCAGTCCAAAGTCTTCTATACCTTCGCGCAATGGTTTGAGTGTGACTACATCAGCAATCCAGTTGATTACGCCCTGCTGCAGGTTGTCTCCAGTCTGAATGGCCTGCTGCACTCCGTGATTTACCTGCGACTGGATGGATGATCCGACCGATCTTAATGGGCCGGGTGGCAGCGCTTGCAGGGCCTTGGTAGTGACCTGCGCAGCTGTGCGCATCGTTAAATTCCAAATTTTGCTGTTCTGTTCCTTTATAAAGTCAAACATCAAAAATCCTCAATTTCCGCGACGGAGTCCAGGAGGGATTCACACACTCCGGCACAATCAGAG
>DAHUXF010000265.1 GCA_027307295.1 Acidobacteriaceae bacterium | reverse complement strand
CTTTGTGCTGGACCGTTCGCAGGAGTACGGCTCACGGATTGACGACCTGCTGGGCCGCATCAAGCAACGAAAAAAGAAGTAAGAAAGAAAATAACGGCTTATGGACCAGCTCGAACGGGTCTTGCATGAAGTTCGGCAACGCAACCATTTTCTTGTGACGTCGCATGCGCGTCCCGATGGCGATGCCATTGGATCAGCGCTGGCGCTGGCGCAGGTGCTTCGTCGCATGGGAAAGCGGGCTGAAGTTGTCATGGCAGACAGCGTTCCGGTGATCTACAGGTCGCTTCCGCATGCCGGCTCCATTGTGCATGCTTCCCAGGTGCCCGGACCATTCGATGCGGCAGTGATTCTGGAGTGTGACAGCCTGCAACGCACACGATTGAGCGGGCTGGAAAGTCTTTTCCAGATCAGCATTGATCATCATGCCAGCGCCAAACCCTTTGCGCACGTGAATTGGATTGATTGCAGCGCGGTGGCCACCGCGGAATTGATTTTCCGGCTGGCCCGCGCCGCGCAAGTCACTCTCACGCCGGAAATGGCCACGTGTCTTTACACCGCTGTGCTCACGGATACGGGCTCGTTTGGTTACTCGCCGACCAGTGCTTGCACCTTTGAGCTGGCCAAATATCTGGTGGAGCCTGGCGCTGACCCCGGCAAAATCGCGCAAAGCGTTTATTTTTCCGCTCCCTTCTCCAAGATCAAACTGCTGGGCGTGGCGCTTTCCAGCCTGCAACGCGAAGGGGCCGTTACATGGATGTCCGTCACGCGCAACGATATGGAACGTTGTGACGCTCTGGATGAAGACTGTGAAGGACTGGTCAATTACGCTCTGGGCATTGCCGGCGTGGAGGTAGCGATCTTTCTGCGGGAAGCGGCCCATGAGCGCGTCCGCGTCAGCATCCGCAGCAAAGGAGCGGTTGACGTTGCCGCTCTTGCGGAAAAATTCGGCGGCGGCGGCCACGAATGCGCTGGAGGATTTTCCACAGCGGGTCCGGTGGAAGCGGCGGCGGAGCGCGTGTTGAGCGAACTGCGCGGTCACCTGCGGAAAGCGGAAGCGAGATAACCCTTGCCTGTACAACCTGATCCTCCCGCACCGCGTGAGGAAGCCGGCTTAATGAGTGCCCGCAACAAATTGCTGTTCGTGCAACTTGGGGTGGTGGCAGGCGTCTGCCTGTTTTTTTTCTTTTTTCAGCTCGGCGCTTTTGGCCTGGTGGGCGCGGACGAGCCGCGCTATGCCCAGATTGCCCGCGAGATGTTTGCCCGCCGGGACTGGGTGGTCCCGACACTGAATGGCACTCCCTGGCTGGAGAAGCCGGTATTTCTTTACTGGAAGGTGATGGGCAGCTACGGGGTTTTCGGAGTCTACGACTGGGCGGCCCGCATTCCGGCGGCGGCCCACGCCAGCGTACTGGTGCTGGCCATCTTTTTCTTTATGCGCCGTTACCGCCGGGGCAGCGAGCTTGACGCCGCTGTGATCGCAGCTTCCTGCGCCGGGATGATTGGGTTTGGCCGTGGCGCTTCCACTGACATGCTGGTTTCAGCCTACTTTGCCATGGCGATGTTGGTCTGGTGGTTGTGGCACAAGACAGAAAAGAAGTTGTGGCTGATGGTGCTCTATGCGCTGTTGGCCCTGGGGGCATTGGCGAAGGGTCCGGTTGCGCCCGCCCTAGCCGTGTTGGTGGTTGGGGCCTATGCTGCAGTCCGGAGGGAGAAAAGACTTTTTCTTGGCAGCATCTCGGGGGCGGGACTGCTGCTGTTTTTCGCCATCGTGCTGCCATGGTATCTGGCCATCCAGCACCGCGTCCCGCAGTTCTTCCGCGTTTTTTTTATCGAGCACAACCTGGAACGTTTTGGGACCAATCTTTACCAGCACTCGCAACCCTTCTGGTATTACATTCCAGTTTTTCTGCTGGCCACCGTTCCCTGGACATTCTTCACGGTCCCATCCATGGTGGAAGCGGCGCGCAGACTGGTACAGCGCCTGCGCGGAAATATGCAGGAGTCCGATAGCGCATTGGGCGATGACCTCTCCGTTTTTCTTGTGGTCTGGACGATCGTGCCGGTGGTTTTTTTCAGTATTTCGCGCTCCAAGCTGCCGGGTTACATTCTGCCGGCAGTTCCCGCAGCGGCGCTGCTTACGGCGGATTATGTGCACCGTTTGAAAGTGGTCCCAAGGCTGCTGGTATCACTCCATGCATTGCTATGCGCAGTGGTATTGCTGGCTGCCTTGATGGCGCCCTTTGCCCTGGTAAAACAAGCGCCGCCTCCTGCACTTCAACTGGGGATGACCATTACGGGCGCTGTGATTGCCGCTGGGGTCTTGCTGATGGTCCGCCGCGAAGGCCTACGGGTACTGCATTTTGTCACGCTCGTCCCTGTCATTCTGGCCCTGGCATTTCTGCTGCGTCCTGCCGCCCCGACCATTGACCGGACACAGTCGGCGCGCGCGGTGCAGGCCCGTCTGGCTGAACTGGGGGCAGGGGAAGGGACGGTTGCGGTATTCCATGTTAGACGTGAAGTCGCCTATGGGCTGAACTTCTACCGTAATCAACCGATCAGCCATTATGAGGCTGACGGGCCGCGTGATATGCCTTCCGGCATCCCACAGGGAAAGCATTTTCTGGTGGCACGGCCAGGCAGCTTCAAGGAAGTGCAGGAAAAAGTGGGACGGCGCGCGGTAGCCTCCCTGGGCGAGTTTCCATCCCAGAAATTGGAATTTTTTGTCATAGGCGCGGCACAATAAAGGCCAGTGCCGCCGCAGGTTCCTACTGCTTTGGTTCCAAGCCAGATAGAGGCTTTGATTAATTTCAATACCGGGGCTAGACTCTTAAATCGCGCCGTTTTACCGTGGTCGTTGGCGTGGCAGGTAAGCTTCATGGGCCTTCATACCCCGATTGAGACACACCGGAACCATCCTCCTTTTGGCATGGAGATTCTGGATCTCAGACATTTCAACTCTCACCACCTTCGGCCTTTGCTGGAGAAGGAGACGTTGCTCTGGGCCCAGATGATGTCATGGGACTACCGGCCCTCGGCGGAGATGATCCTCCGCTATATCGACTCCAAGATTCTGCCGGGCTATGCCGCCGTGGAAGACGGACGCATTGGCGGCTACTCCTTTTTTGTCTATGAAGGCAGCAAGGGAGTGATTGGCGATCTTTACGCAGACGACTCCATCCGCATGGAAGGCGATACCGTGGAGCACCGGCTGGCGGCGCATGTTATTGCCACGCTGCAGCAGTCGCCGGGCATTCAACGCATTGAAGCGCAGCTTCTGCCGCACGAATCCGGCGTATTGAGCGCCCCATTTCTGGCGGAAGGCTTCCAGCAATTTCCCCGGCTATTCATGACGCTGCCGCTCAGGACCGGGCAGCGGCCCCAGATATCCCAACTGCCAGATATTGAATTCCGGCGCTGGGTGGAGCAGGATTTTCAGCCCGCCGCGGCCGTCATCACCACGGCGTATCGCAATCACATTGACTCAGATATCAATGACCAATACCGGAGCCTGAATGGGTCTTTGCGGTTCCTCAACAATATTGTCCGCTTTCCCGGCTGCGGAGTATTTGACGGGAATGCTTCTTTTGTTGCGCTGCACAAACCCACGCGCTCCATTGCCGGACTGCTGCTTTGCTCGCGGGTGCGGGATGATGTTGGCCACATCACCCAGGTGTGCGTGCTGCCGGACCAGCGAGGAAGAAAAATTGGCGAGTCACTGATTGGGCTATGCACCCAGGAGTTGCGCATCCGCAACTTCCTGGGCCTGAGCCTTACTGTGACGGAAGCCAACGCGAAGGCCGTGGATCTCTATCGCCGGCTGGGCTTTGAAACCCGCAGGCGTTTTGATGCCTTCGTATGGGAAAGCTAGCTTCGCCGCTTACTGTCGTGTGACCGACCGCCACGATTTGAAAGTAGCCCCTGAACTGTCCCATCCTTGTACTGTGATCCCGTGCGTACCGACGGTAAGCGGCAAAATTGTGTCTGCCAGGTTGGTGGTTGATTGGTATTTGAGCGCTCCATCCACATATACCTGCGTGGCCACGACACGGTAACCAGAGAAGGCGGTCCCGGTTACATGGATTGTGGCGGTGCTGGTGGAAGTGAAGGTTGGACTGGTAATCGTGACAAATTGCGGATTCACGGCCAACTTGGCCGTTGCAGTGGAACTAGCACCCAGATTGTCTGTGACGGTTGCCTTCACAGTGTACGTCCCGGCGGCTTTGTATTGATGCGAGGCGGTGACGGCATTGGCACAGGAGCCATCGCCAAAGTCAATCACCGTTTTGCTGATGCTGCCGTTCGGGGCAATTGAGCCTGAAGCCGACGCGGTAATCATGCCTCCAGTCAGAGTGGAGCTGGCATTGAGGCTCACGGCCGCAACCGGCGGCTGATTGGCCACAGTCACATTCAGAGATTTGGAGAAGTTGCGTCCAGAGGCATCCCAGCCCTTCACGATCAGATTATGCGTCCCCGCGGAGATTGGCAGTAGTGTATCCAGCGTTGCGCCGTTTACGGTGAAGACCAGTGACCAATCGAGATAGATCTGCATGGCGTTCACTGGATTCCCGGAGAACCCGCTGGCCACAACGTGCACAGGTGAAGTTATGCTCGCTCCCCCGGCAGGGCTGCTTACCACCACTTCAGGAGCTTGCACTGTAACGGTGGTGCTGGCGGAAGAAGACGCG
>DAHUXF010000264.1 GCA_027307295.1 Acidobacteriaceae bacterium | reverse complement strand
GCCAGCTGTGTATGGAGAAAGGAGGAAGTTTCCTGGTCAAAAGCGATCCACATTGCCATGGGTACACCGTCCGTCTAACTGTATGAAGCGGCGTTTGTTTAGATGCCGTATTTCCACTCTGCGTTGACGCCATTGTGCGGCTTAATGTACTCTCGCCGCGTATATTCCTGAAAATCGGGAGAAACGGATGACCAAATTTATTTTGGGACGGCGGCAATTCACGTTCGGCGCTGCTGCCGCCGCCACTGCTGCTCTCATAACACCCGGCGAAACTCTGGCCCAGTTGCCCGCACCTTCCTCTGACAACTCGCCCGACGTCAAGCTCCGGTTGGCCATGGCGAAGCTGACGCCGCAGGCCCAGACAGAAGTTGAAATGAAGGTCGCGTCCATCTTTCGTAAATACGGTGACCGGCTTAATGAAGAGCAGAAAACGGACATCCGCAGAATCATGGCGGAGAGCCAGGAAGGGCTGGAAAAGATGCGGGCCTTCCCCCTTGAAAATGGCGACCAGCCGGCGGACGCCTTCCGCGCCTATCGGAAAGAGAAAGCCGGGGTCGCGAAAAAATAATGTTGAGCGAAGACATTCTTTTTCTCTCTGTTGCCGAACTGGGCAAGCGCATCCGCGCGCGCCAGCTTTCTCCTGTACAGCTTGCTGAAAGTTATCTGGAGCGCAGCCGCACGATCGGAGTCCGGCTGAATGCTTATGCCACGCTCACGCCTGAACTGGCGTTGCAGCAGGCGCGCGTCGCGGAAAAAGAAATCGCTGCGGGAAAATATCGCGGGCCGCTGCACGGAATTCCATACGCCGCCAAGGACCTGCTTGCCGTAAAGGGCTATCCCACCGCATGGGGTGCGCGCCCGTACGCTGGTCAGCATTTTGACTATGATGCGCTGGTGATTACGAAACTGGAAGCTGCGGGCGCTGTCCTCATCGGCAAGGCCGCCATGATCGAACTGGCCGGCGGGATGGGGTACCGCTATGCCTCGGCCTCCGCCACCGGCGCGGCACGCAATCCCTGGAACACTGACTGCTGGACCTGCGGGTCGTCAAGCGGGTCCGCTGCGGTCGCCGGTGCAGGTTTGGCTGCCTTCGCCATTGGGACCGAGACGTGGGGCTCCATCATTTGTCCTTCAGGGTTTTCCGGTCTAAGCGGATTGCGGCCAACGTATGGCCGTGTGGGCCGCTCCGGCGCCATGGCGCTCTCTTACACCATGGACAAGATTGGTCCCATCACGCGCAGCGCGGAAGACTGCGACCTGATTTTGAAAGTCATCTCCGGCCATGATCCGGGTGATCTGGGATCGCTGCCGGAGGCCCAGGCAAAATACGCTGGTGCGGAAGAGACCCAAGGGCGTTTGCGCGTTGGCTGGATTCTTAATCAATGGAAGGAACTTTCTCCTGAGGTGAATCAGGCCGTGATGGCGGCGCGCCAGGTATTGGAAAAGAGCGCTGGAATTGTCCTCAGCAACATCTCTTTGCCGGAAGGCCCATGGGAGACGGCTGCGGGCATTGTGGTGTCTGTGGAAGGAGCGGCTGCGTTTCGTCAATTGATTCACTCGGGCCGCGTGGCTGAGTTGAATGATCCGGCGGGAAAAATTGGCGGCTACATGAATGAGGAAATCAGCGCCTCAGACTTCATTCTGGCCCAGCGTGTCCGCGCCATTCTGCAAAAGAAGATGGAGCATATCTTCAGCCAGGTGGATGTTCTGGCCACGGCGTCACTGCCGGCGACTGCCAGCAAGATCGACGCGAACCTTGATCTTGCCCTCAGCTTTACTGATCCCATCGGAGGAATCGGCAACCTCTGCGGATTGCCTGCCATCAGTGTGCCTTGCGGTTTTGGACAGAACAATCTGCCTGTGGGGTTGCAGTTCATCGGCGGTGCGCTGGATGATGACAAAGTTGTTCTAGCCGGAAAGCTCTATCAGCGGCAAACAGACTGGCACCACAAGCACCCTAAAATACTCTAAGGTACAGAGAAGCGGGCAGGCCATCCGTTATTTTCGACAGTGTTTCCCCTGAGTGCGCTGGCGGCAACCCCTGTGCCATACTAATGATGGCGCATAGGATTCGCAGCTGTTGAGTGCGGATATTGCGGCCCAAGACTTAAGAATGTCCGCTGATCCATTGACCGGAACACCGTTTAACCCAGAACCGCTGCGCCAGTCCATCCTGCGGCATATCCATTACTCGCTTGCCCGGCCTGAGGGCAATCTGGTGCCGCGTGAGCTGTTCAAGCCGGTCTCACTTACTATCCGCGATTTCCTGATTGACGGCCTGTTGCAGACCGAGCAGCGCTATCGCGACCAAAAGGTCAAGCGTCTTTGCTATCTTTCCATGGAATTTCTCATGGGACGCTGGCTCAGCGATAATCTCTGCAACCTGGGACTGATGGAACCCTGCCGGAATGTCCTGGCTGAGTTCGGAATCAAGCTGGAAGACGTGCTTGAAGTGGAGCCCGATGCAGGGCTGGGCAACGGCGGCCTGGGCCGCCTGGCTGCCTGTTTTCTGGAATCACTGGCCACCATGGGCATGCCGGGCTTCGGTTATGGCATTGACTATGAGTATGGCATGTTCAGACAGGAGATTGCCGGAGGATTCCAGCGCGAGAAACCGGACCTGTGGAAGGCTGAAGGCACGCCGTTTTACATTGAGCGTCCGCAGGATGTTTGTGCCGTCCCTCTTTATGGACGCATTCAATCCTCGCGTGATTCGCACGGGAACCGCCGCCAGAGCTGGCTCGATTACAAGATTGTTGTTGGCGTGCCCAATGACATGCCGGTGGCCGGTTATCAAGGCACGACTGTAAATTTTCTGCGGCTGTTCAGCGCCCGCGCGTCAGAAGATTTTGATATTGAGATTTTCAATCGTGGCGACTATATCCGCGCTGTTGAACAGAAGATTGCTTCGGAAAATATCTCGCGCGTCCTCTATCCCTCCGATTCCGTGCTTTCCGGCAAGGAACTTCGCCTGACGCAGGAGTATTTTCTGGTCGCCTGCTCTCTGCGGGACATTCTGCGCCAGTACGCAACGCATCACGTGGGCTTTGATGAGCTGCCAGGCCAGGTTGCTGTGCAGATGAATGACACACATCCCAGCCTATGCGTAGCCGAACTGATGCGTCTGCTGGTGGATGAGCATGCGGTGGATTGGGACAAGGCCTGGGAAATTACCGTGGCCACGCTGGGATACACCAACCACACGTTGCTGCCGGAAGCGCTGGAAAGGTGGCCGGTCTCGCTTCTGGAACGCCTGCTGCCCCGGCACATGGAAATTATCTTCGGCATCAACCATCAGTTTTTGCGCACTGTGGGGCGCAGCTTCCCCGGTGACATGGACCGGCAGCGGCGCATGTCCATCATTGAAGAAGGTCCGGAAAAGCAGGTGCGGATGGCCCACCTTGCCATTGCCGGCAGCCATGCCGTGAACGGTGTTTCACGCCTGCACACGGAATTGATTAAAAGTACGCTGGCGCCGGATTTTGCCCAGCTCTGGCCGGATCGTTTTAGCAACAAGACCAACGGCGTAGCCCCGCGCCGGTGGATTTTAAAGGCGAATCCCGGCCTGGCTGCATTGTTGACGCGCAGCGTGGGCGAGGGCTGGATCACGAACCTGGAGCGCGTTCACGACATTGAAAAAGCCGCCGCTGACGCGGCTTTCCGCCAGGAGTTCATGGAGATCAAGCGGCGCAATAAAGAACGGCTGGCGCGTGAAGTCTCTGATACTACCGCCGTCGCCATTGATCCACGTTCCATGTTTGATGTGCAGGTCAAGCGCATCCACGAATATAAGCGACAACTGTTAAATGTGATGCGCATCATCTACGAGTACCTGAGCATTGTGGAAGATGCCGCCGATCCGCAGATTTTCCGCACATACGTGTTTGCCGGCAAGGCTGCGCCCGGATACTGGGCCGCCAAGCAAATCATCAAGCTTATTAATAACGTTGCCCATGTGGTGAACGCGGACCCGCGCGTGAAAGACCGCATTAAGGTCGTCTTTGTGCCTAATTACCGCGTGTCACTGGCTGAAATCATCATGCCCGCAGCCGATCTCAGTGAGCAGATCTCCACCGCCGGCATGGAGGCCTCCGGCACCGGGAACATGAAGCTTTCCATGAACGGCGCGCTGACGCTGGGCACGCTGGACGGCGCTAACATTGAAATCATGGAACATGTGGGCAAGGAAAATATCTATACCTTCGGTCTGGAGCGCGAAGATGTGAGCTGGTATCAGGAATCACACAGCTACAATCCGCGTGAAATCTATACCAGTGACGTGATTGTTCGTCGCGTGGTCGATAGCCTGGGCTCCAATCTCTTTTGTCCGGATGAGCCGGGTTTGTTCCGCTGGATTGTGGATGAATTGCTCGACCGTGGCGATCCTTACTTCCATCTGGCCGATCTCTCTTCTTATGTTGACGCCAGTCATCGCGCAGAAAAGGATTATCAGAACCCTGATGTCTGGGCCGCCAAAGCCATCCTCAACGTGGCCCGCACAGGGTACTTCTCCAGTGACCGCACCATCGCGGAATATGCCCGCGAGATCTGGAACCTCAAATCGACGCTCACAGAGCCGGAACAAACGTCATTGGCCGCGAAGGAGCCGGTACGCGCTTAACTGCGTGGTTGTCCGCTGGGTGCATCCCGGCCGCGCAAATTCAGGCCGAAAGTAATCTCGGGCCTGGGTAGAGT
>DAHUXF010000263.1 GCA_027307295.1 Acidobacteriaceae bacterium | reverse complement strand
GTTCGTCACTGTCACCGTGGCCGTTCCAGTGCCGGCAGTTGTGCCGCCTGTATCAAAGTCAAAAGCGCCGCCCCAACCGTCCTGAATAGTGGTGTTGCCGCGATTATGTCCAAAGCGGAGCACAAGGTTGGAAAGGCTGACGCTGGCCGTTGTGAAGGCCGCGATGTCCTGATTGAACGAGAAGATCTTATCGACGCCCGTAGCGGTGCTGGTTCCAGCCTGGATGATTGAAGTGGGGTGGCCGCTGCCATCCACCTGCCCGACGATGTTGACCGAATCCGTAACCTCCAACGTTCCGTGGTTGCCGGTGAAGTCATTGGCTACCCTGGGAAGTGAAAGCGTGTAGGTCCCAGCTTGCAGCGTGATGGTGTCTGTACCGGCAATACTGTTGGCTTTAAGGACGGCTTCACGCAAGCTGCACGAGCTGGAAGTATCGGCAGAACTCACGTTGTTGCAGGCGTTACTGATTGGAGAAGTCGGCGTTGGATCATCGTTGCGATTGACGAAGAACGTGGGATCCGGCAGCGGCATCAAGACGGATGGAGCCACCTGCCCCTGATGCAGCGCCACCACGCCGGGACGGCCATCAATATTTACGCGCACTGGAAGCGCCGTAACGGGTGAACCGGCATAAGGACGCAGTGAAACAATACCTTGCGCAAATGTGGTTGCGCCCGGCTGAACGTTGGGATGGGAA
Source organism: Acidobacteriaceae bacterium (assembly GCA_027307295.1). Taxonomy (GTDB): domain Bacteria; phylum Acidobacteriota; class Terriglobia; order Terriglobales; family Acidobacteriaceae; genus Angelobacter. The sequence continues at coordinate 3,998 of DAHUXF010000263.1, read as the reverse complement.
ACTACTGCCATCTGTCCGGCGGAAGCGTTGAGCACCATTACATCGTCAGAACCATTCGATGAGATGCGGGTGCGGAACATCACAGGGACCTGCCCCGGATTAAAGGGCGCAACGGAAGCAATGCTTTCTACGATCTTCCAACCCTGAGTAGGCGCGGTGCGCACCGGCATCAGGGGACTGGCGCGTCCACGCATGGTGGACGCTTTCACGGCTTCCATCTCAGCTACCGTGTAAGCGCGGGGATCAAACTGGTTGTGAACAGCGATTTGCAGGCTGCCATCCGAAGTCAACAGCGCCATCTGCGCGCCCGGGTTCCGGTCATCCAGAAAGGAGCCAACAACCAGGGCTTTTGCGGAAACCGGCAGCGCAAGATCTTCCAGCTGCATGGAAGATCCATGCAGCAACATCGCCTGATCGCCGGCCAGAAAGGCTGCGTCCATGCCGCTGTCGCCAAAGTCGCCAAAGTTGATGCTTGTGGCTGCGGCGTTCACCGAATATGTGTTGATTGCCGCCAGCCCCTGAGTCGATCCGCTGAAAACCGTCAGGCTGAACTTGTTCTGGAGACCAGCCAAGCCGACCAGCAAGTTGCTGAACAATTGCGCGTTCCCAAAACTACCGGAAGCAAGCGCAGTAACGCCGCCGTTAAGATTGATTGCCTGCGGGCTGGCAAACGTGCCTTTGCCCGTACCGGCAAAAAGATACAGCACGCTGCCGCCTTTGGCAGCAACCACAAAGTCAAGGTGACCTTGTCCAGTAAAGTTGCCGGCAGCCAGAAAATCAGGCCGCACGGGACTCGCTATCACCCTGGCTTTGGAAAGGAATGGTGACGGGAACTGGCCACGGCCAATGGCATTGAAAGAAGCATCACTCTGGGGCGCAAGAGCGTCAAGGTTGCCGCGCTGCAGGGAGATGCCAAACCCGGCAGGCGTGCCGTATCCCGCAAGCAAATCGGGGATGCCGTCTTCATCGAAATCACCCGTTGCCATTGACAAAGGTGTTCCGTTGCCCGCTGCTAATGCTTGCGCCACAGTGGGCTCACCCGAATGCTTTACCGGAACGCTTTGCCCGTTATCGAGCCATATTCTCGGTCCACGCGCAGGAGTTTGCTGCCATGCAAACAAGTTGCTTCCCATGAAAAGCAGCAGACCAACCAAGGCGGTTGTGGTTTGAATTTTTCTAGAAACTCGATTGCAAACAGGCAGGGTCCTTCTAATCACGGCTGACTACTCCTTGCGAGCAACTTCTGAAAAAATGGGCGTTCCGGAGTATCGCCTTGGGGGTGGAAGGCTAATAGAGCACGGCCTCCTCCGGAACTAACAGGCCGGCTCAATAGGTACTGAATTTTTTCGGGGGCGTTCTTAAGTAACCAGCATGTACTCTGCTGTGTCAGGAGCCTGTTTGTCAAGAAAAAAGGCCAATGTCCCTTGGTACACGCGGCAAAGGTACTCAGATGGTCAAAAATGTGAATTTCCTTATACTGAAAATTTAGCCACTTATGCGCTATTCAGCACTTTGTCAACGTAAAAACGAAAGTAATCAAAAAAATCCTTCTTAAAAAAAATTCATACTGGAAATTCTGCTTTCAACCGCGTACCATCTGGTTACTTTAGTCGAGCTACCCAAAGCACGATAGTCCATCCCCCAGCTAGACCAGAACGGTTAAAAAATCAGGGAAATTGCTGTCACAGTCCAGATGACATGATGGCGGAGGTGTCAATTTGTCAGTTTCCAGGCGTCTGTTCTTACAAAATGGGATTTTAACGGCTGTAGCTTGTACCGCCAGCCCCTTGTTTGCGCTGGGAGAAAAGCGGCCTACGGACAGCGATAGGCAAAGAGAACCGCTACACAAGAGTCCATCGAATCAATCAGAAAATTGGAAGGACCACGCCTCCGCGCTGGATGGAATCAGTCGCGCTGCCTTCGCGGCGGTCATTGGCTCCAGTTTTAAGGTATTTCCTGCCGCCAGCAATCAAGCCCCAGTGTATGTCCGCCTGCTGGCCGTGGAAGATTTGCCCAGGATAGAGACCGTCAATGCTGGCAGTTTTGCGGTTGCGCCGAAAAAATCTTCTTCCCCAACGCCCACCACTACGGGATTCGTTCTTTTATTCGGCAGCTCCGCACACCTGGCCCAGAACACATACCTGTTTGAGCATGACTCGCTGGGACGCTTTGCATTATTCACCGTTCCTGATGCTCGCGGGCAAGAGGTTTACTCCGGCGTGATCAATCGTCTGGATGGCAGGCAGATCATCGCCGTTCCGTTCCATCAAGGCGAGGGTGGAAGCGAACAGCCACACAAGCATGCAACCACACCGGCAGGCGCTATCATGGTTTCGCCTGCCACTTCATCAGACAATGAAAACCTTTCTCGTGGTCTTTCACAAAACCGAGGCGTTCAAAGAGGCGCAGTGAGGGATTAAAGTTTTCCAGGTAAATGGTGACGGGCCTGGCTTCTTGCGCCGCTTCAGCAAGGAGCTGGCCCAGTAAGTAAGTCCCGATCCCGTGATTGCGAAATTGCGGCAGGACCGTGATATCCAGGATGTGCCAGGCATCTGCTCCGCGGTCGAGATAAATCCGGCCCGCCGGGATTCCATCCACACAAATGATGTCATGGCTGGCCTTTGGATACTCCGCCGCATAATGCTGCTTTTGCGCCACATACTGCATGCGAACAAATTCGTCTTTTTGCTGGCTGCTCCAGGGAACGCGCGCCAGTTCCTCCGCCCGGGTGCTGGCGTACACTGACTGCAGAAAACTGTCTTCCAGTTCAGTTGCCGGACGCAGGGTGATTTGCCCTTCGCGGATCATTTTGCGGCCTTGCGAAAGCGATGAAACACGCACTCATACTGGATGCCTCGTCCCGGCTCGGCCCCAATCGCCGTCAGAAAGATTTCAAATTCGCCCAGCGTCTCATGCTCCAGGCGATGAATCTGCTGTTCCAGGCGCGGAGTCAAGGGCCCCAAAAAATGCAGCGAGAAGAGCTCAATCTCAGGCGAAGGATCGCGGTCTATGACCTCAACCAGTTCCAGCGACGTAGAAGCTGCGCTGGGTAAATGGACCTTGAACCTGGTATGTAATTGTGCGGTGAAGGTGCGGCTATTGAATTTATCCAGTGGGCTGGTCATGGAAAACACAGCCTATGCGGGAGAGTTACCAGTGTCAAGTTATCGCAGTGCTTCAAGACGCAGCTTTACCTCTTGGCTCTCTGGCTTTAACCGCAATGCTTCCTGATATTGCTGCCGCGCCTGAGGTATGTTACCGCCCTTTTCAAAAGCCTGGGCCAGCCAGTAATGGTAATCATAGACTCCTGGCCGAATGGCTACGGCGTTGCTGAAATTCTGTTGTGCCTGCTGCGTAAGGCCGGTCTGTAGATGTACGCGGCCAAGCCAGAAAAGTGGAGCAGGTTCGCCTGGGGCCTGCTGCACCGCCCGCACCAGCAACTTTTCCGCTTCTGCATACCGCCCCACCTGGAAATCAATGTTGCCGCAGTTATACAAGGCGCTCAACAGGTCCGGCGTCTGGACCAATACCTTGGAGCAAAGATCGAGGGCATTCTTGTAGTCACCCAGCCGTCCATAAAGCCCAGCCAGATCAGCGGATTCAAGCGCTCCTTCCGTTGGGTTTGTAGTCAGCGCCAATGCCTGTGACAATACCCGGCGTCCCTCGGCTTGATTGCCGACGCGTGAATAGGCTTCAGCAAGCAAATAATATGCATTTGTGTTCTGAGCGGACTCGGCAATTCCCTCTTTGAGCAATCCAATCGCGCGATCATTCTCCCCTGCACGCTGCAGTATGCGGGCCAGACCGACTTTGGCGTACGTGCTCTGCGGATAAAGCTGGTGGCCCCGTTCAAATATGACGAGATCGTTGGCCCAATAAATCTGCTGCACAGCTCCTGCAATGAGGGCCAGACACACAATCGTGGTTGTGGCCACCTGAAGGACCCTGGCGTTGAACCTGCCAATTCCCGGGACCAATGCAATTGCCTTGGCAGCAAG
>DAHUXF010000262.1 GCA_027307295.1 Acidobacteriaceae bacterium | reverse complement strand
CGGCCCCAAACAACCAGGAGCCGGAGTTGGCGTGAATCTTGGCGGTGACGTACACCGATCCCGCATTGCCCGGATGGACCGTAATATTGCCGGAGCCGGAGCCTACGTCCAGATCGACAGGGCCGTTTACCTGCAAAGTCTTCTCAAAATGGCCGGTTGTGGCGGCATGAAGCGGAATGGCTGCCAGCCCCAGAAGCATTGTTATCAAGGCCAGTGTTCTGGTAAATCTCATGGTGCGCCCCCCTTAGCAGAAGTTTAAGTTGAGTTATTGCAGGATGACCTGCTGGCCTTCTTTCAGGCCTGAAAGCAGCTCCGTTTTGGAGCCATTGGAAATGCCTACGGTTACATCCACTTTCTTGTGTCCATCCTTAGCGTTAGGATCGGGAACTTCAACCGAAGCTTTACGGTCTTTGTCATAAACCAAAGCGCCTTCCGGGACCATCAGCACGCCTTTGTGTTCTTCCAGAAGGATTTCAGCATTGGCCGTCATCTGCGATTTCAATTCGCCCTTGGCATTGTCAATGGAGACGCGCACTTCAAACGTGGTTACGTTGTCTTTCTCCACGCCCATGGGAGAGATTTTGGTGACTTTGCCGGAGAAGGTGCGGTCTTTATAGGATTCCACCTTGATCCGCGCCGGCTGCCCCAGGTAGACCTTGCCGATGTCTGACTCATCGACTTTGCCCTTAACGTAGACTTCGCGGATATCACCCAGGGTCATCACCAGCGTGGCGGACGATCCCAGCACCCGAATCGAGCTCACCGCCGAACCTACTTCCACCTCGCGGGAAAGGACCACGCCATCCATCGGCGAAACGATGGTGGAATTGTGATATTCCTTTTCTTTCTGCGCGAGCAACGCCGTTGCCTGGGCTACTTCTGCTTCAGCCTGCTTCACCTTTGCCGTGGCCGTGATTACATTGGCCCGGCCCAGCTGTTGCTTGTTGACGGCCAGTTCGTAATTCTTTTGCGCGTCGTCCAGAGCCGACTCTGAAACCACGCCTTCTTTGGCCATATTTTTCGCGCGCTCATAGGCCCGCTTGAGCATGGGAAGGTCCGGGCCTTCCGCATCCACCTTGGCGCGTTGCAGATCGGCGTCAGCGGCGCGGGCCGCAGCTTCGGCGGCCTGCAAAGAGGCTTTTTGCTGGTTTACCTGGGCCAGAATCTCTTCTTTATCCAGTTCGGCCAGCACCTGGTCTTTTTTCACTTTCTCGCCGTAATCCACCAGCAGCTTCTGCACAATGCCGCTGGCCTTGGACTTGACCTCCACATTGGTCATCGGCTCAATCTTTCCCGTGGCGACCACGTTTTTGGCCAGGTCTCCACGTTCCACCTTGGCCAGTTTTGAAGGATCAATCTTGGTGCTGCCACGTGTGGCTGCCACCAGGCCCACAATTACCACCACGATGATTGTAAATCCGCTCAGGATATAAATAAGCCGTCTGCTTTTTTTACTGCCATTTGCCATGCGGACACCTCGGGTTCGCCTGTCTCTTTTTGAATACGCTGCCACGCGCAAACAAGTTCCCAAAAAGAAAAAGCTATTTTGCCCAGACCTACCATTAGACCCCAAAACAGGACAAACGGAAGCAAAAGCCCATGGCCCCATGGAACTTTGCTGCTTTTCCCACCTTAGAGGCCGCGCGGTATATCATTAGAAGTCCATGGTCCTACTAAGGATCATCCTGGTGGTGCTTCTGGTGGCAGCGAATGCCTTTTTCGTTGCCGCTGAGTTTGCCATGGTCAGCGTGCGGGATACGCGGATCCAGCAACTCATTGAGCAGCGGCGCATTGGCGCGCGCACCGTCAGGAAGATCCAGCAACATCTTGACGAATTCCTGCCCGCCGTCCAGTTTGGCGTTACGCTGGCCAGCCTGGGACTGGGCTGGGTGGGTGAAGGCATCCTGGCGTCTTTCATTGATCCGTGGATGGGCCGCGTACCTTACGCGCATTTCTATGCCCATGGTCTTTCGGCCACCCTGGCCTTTCTCGGCATTACCTATCTGGTGATCATTCTGGGCGAACTGGTCCCCAAGTCTCTGGCTCTGGAGCGGGCGGAGCGCATGGCCCTGGCCGTGGCCGGGCCCATGGAAGTCTTTATGACGCTCTCGCATCCTTTTCTGGTGCTGATGAACAAATCGGCGAACCTGGTGCTGCGCGGGTTTGGCTCGCGGCTGCGGCGTGAAGGCGGCGCTCATTCTTCTGAAGAAATCAAGCTGATTGTTACCGCCAGCCGGCGCATGGGCGTCCTGCCGGAAGCTGAAGAAGAGATGATCCACCATGCTCTTGAGCTGGGCAACCTGACCGTGCGTGAAATCATGATGCCCCGGCACAAAATCTTTTCTCTTTCCGCAGACATGCCGCTGGAAGAAGCCATGGCCAAGGTGGTGGAAGAGCAGCACTCCCGCGTTCCAGTGTACGACCCGGAGAAGGGAAGAGAGAACATTGTCGGCCTGCTTTATTCCAAAGACCTCTCGCGCATCATGCAGATGCGCCTTTCCGGCGGCGACTTCTATTTAAGAAACGTCAGCGAGCTTAAAGTCCGCCACATCATGCGGGAAGTCCTGTTTGTGCCGGAAACCAAGACGTTGGACGATCTGCTGCTGGAGTTCCAGCGCCGCAAGCGCCATCTGGCCGTGGTGGTGGACGAATTCGGGTCCGTCAGCGGCCTGGTCACTGTGGAAGATGTTCTGGAACAGATTGTCGGCGAACTGGAAGACGAGTTTGACGTTGCGCAGCGCGTGCCCGCGTTGCTGGCTTCCGGCGCGGTGGTGGTGGAAGGCACGTCCAACCTGCGCGACCTGGAAACGCAATATGACATTGTGCTGCCGCGTGAAGAAGGCTTTGAAACCCTGGCCGGATTTGTCATGTCCCAGCTGGGAAAAATTCCCAAAGGCGGCGAACGCTTTGAGTATGATGGCCGCCGCTATACCGTCTTGCAAATGGACGGCCTCCGCATTGCCCGCGTCAAAATTGAAAATCTAAACCAGACTACTTCATTGGAACCGGCGATTTAGGGTTGCTGTCCGCTGTGATAGAGGCCTCTATCACCCTCTATCAAATTTTTTAACTCCAGAACTTCCAGCGGACAGTCCGGCCAGTTATGCGTCCAGCACACAATCAAATCGCAACCGTCCGCCGAGTGCATGTGCGTCAGAAAATTTCGCATTTTTGAAACACGCTCTTAAGAGAGGTCCCAGGTTCGGCTTGCAATTGCGAAAAGCCATACCGCAATCGTTGCGATGACTCAGCGCCGTTTGGCGCGTCACAAAGGTAGCCCAGCACGTCCCCGAGGCGCGCTTACGCGCTAAGGGGAAAGTGCTGGGTCAGAGGAAAGAAAAACGAGTTCCTTGCGCCGTAGGCCGTCGCGCAGCGCAAAGCGCGGAGCGACCAAAGAAGACGGGCGAAGCGGAGCGACAAAAGAAGACCTGCGCAGCGCGCTTAAAAAAGTTAGAGCAGTCGAGTTAGTGCACCTGGCAGGTTCTGCCCTCAGGGGGGCTGAAGCCCGTCACCTGCCAGGTCTGAAACGCAGGCATGAAACGCGGGCCTGGCATGCCCTGCTCCACCCTGTGGAGGGTACCATGACTCTGGTACGGGGACTGATTGTAAGACTCTCTCTATAGGTTCCTTCTATTGGGTTCCTGCACCCATGCCGCCGCTCTCGCCTTCTCTTGTATCGATCGAAATCAGGAAAGCGTTGCGATCAGAATAGGAGAACGTGTGGCCGGCAAGATCGGCACGGTGCTCAATGGAGCGGTACAGCTCAAACCCGGTGTTGTTCTGCGCGCCAAAGTACTTTACATTCCGCAGCACAACGCCCGTGCCGTCTGCGCCGGGCTCGCGCTTCAGTTTCATCGCCGCCATTTTGCCGCCCCCGAGCGTAGCCTCCACGATGTCTTTGGTCCGCGTGATCTCAATCGCGGCTTCCTGGACCTTCAGCTCACCCCACTCCAGACCGTAGGTCTTGAGAATGATCGGCGACAGAGCATCGCGCTGCTCTTTTGTGGTGGCCGGATCAAACGACACCACTACCCATTTCCCCTTCTGGTTGGTGCCCCACTCATCGCCCAGGTCTCCGGTGAGCCAGTACTTGGCTCCGGTGAGACGCGTGCCGCCCGAGTAGCCTTCACGTACTTTTACCGCCATGTTGAACTCGCAATGCGGGTGTTCCGCATGTTTGTTGAAATAGCACGGACAAAAGAGATGGCAACCGCAGGCTTCCACATAGTCCGCCTTCATCTGCCATTTCGGCTTTTCCGCGGCTGAGTCATTTTCCAAGATGGCTGCGAACCGGTTCTCAGCCGCCATCGCCGAGCCGGCGCGCGAAGCCTTAAAGAACGGTATTTGAGCCAACAGGCCAAAACCGATCCCGGTCAAAACAGAGCGTCTTTTCATGGGAAACTCCTTAATTGAGCCACGTTCCTTCTGCGCCACATCGATGGTCGGTCATCGATCAAGGATGAACGTTCAGGGTCGCGTGCAAACCGAAAGAATTGTCCTGGAGCGCTTTTCAGGGCAAATCTTCGCAGATGGAAGGCCCTTTTCAGGCGAGAATACTCTCCAAAGAGAGAGATGACAAGCAGAAATCATGGATATCGTGGATAGCGCCGGGGGGCACGATAACGCCTGTGCAGCCGTATGGAAATCTTGGCTGGGCACTCATCGCATGCCGCGATTCGGTTGAATGCGGGAAAACGATCTATGCACTGTGGCGTTGGAA
>DAHUXF010000261.1 GCA_027307295.1 Acidobacteriaceae bacterium | reverse complement strand
ACTGGCGCCGCGCCCTCGGCCAGCCAGAGGACTATGGCAACAGGAAGCGTGTTGGCGAAAAAGAACGCAACGGTCGCCGTTACAATTGACAACGGCAACATTAAACCACGATGGGAAGCGAAGCCGAAGGCAAACGCCGCGACGGCAACCGCATTCGTAATGGTTGCCGAGTTGAAAATGGATTGAATAGGCGCGGTTCTCCGCTGCGCACTCGGTATGGACTGGACCAGGCTGGCGAGAGCGGCAATGGCCAGTGATTCGCTGCTGCTGAGCTGGACAGCCACAATCAACAGAAAAGGCAAATTGACAGACATTGTGCCGTTAATGCCTGGTATTTTCACTTTGAGCCGGGAAGCCAGCAGCGTCATGGCGAGAAGAGCCAGGAACTCAAAGGGCGGGCTTGCTTTCCAGTGAATAGTGCCTTTCACCAGCACAGCTGCCCCAATTGTAATCACTGACGCGATGTAAAGCTTTGCAATTAGAGAAAGCTTCCGCATAAATCCTCAGCTACCTGCACGTAGGCAACAATAAGCTCTTAATTTTGGTCCGCATCAGCTATCTCAGAAAATGCAGAGGTGGTGCTGTCACCCCAGACGATGGAGGTGCCCCAGACAATACTGTAACCTTGGAGCGCGCTGTCGCCCCAGACGATGGAATCACCCCAGACAATGGAATTGGAATTAACAGCATTACCCCAGACGATTGAGGTGCCCCAGACAATCGAATTGCTCCACACAGACGTGCTATCTGCCTTCAGCACCACATTGCCGCTCGGGTCCTGGACGGCAACAGGAGAAAGCGCTGTCCCCGAAGGAGTCTCATTGCTGGCCACGGCCCCGTAGGTGTTCAAGTATCCGGAGCCGACGGCAAAGATGTCGTTTTGAATATTAAAGGGAGTACCGCTGCTGGAGCTAACCGTACTGTATGCCGGATAGGTTTTGGTCGCGGTTTTCATCAGCCTGGCCTTTACCTGATCCGGGGAGAGATTGGGAATCCTTTCCAGCATGAGGGCAACTGCTCCGCTCACCATTGGGCTCGCCATGCTGGTGCCGCTCATACGAAAATAGTAGGCAGTGCTGGAATAACTGCCGTATAGAAGCGGGTTTACCTCATTCGAGGGATCGTTCTTGTCCACGGTACTGCCTGAGACACTCAACGAAACCAGGCGATTCCCCGGCGCAACCAGGTCTGGCTTGATTACGTGATCAAGCAGCGTCGGTCCTTTCGAACTGAAGCTGGCGAGTGTGTCGTCATTGGTGGTGTCGGTGGCGTGCGTGTTGGTTGCACCGACGGTGATTACATAAGGATCGTTGCCCGGCGCTGTGATTGTGGCATAGCCATTGGTGTTCATGCTGTTATCACGGCCAAAATTTCCCGCCGCCACCACGACAACAATGCCCGCTTTCCATGCCTGTTCCACTGCCTGGCAAACCGGATCCAGCGTGTAACTTTCAAAGACCCTGCGGCCCAGAGAAAGGTTTATGATGCGAATGTTGTAGGTGTTCTTCAATTGAATAGCGCGCTGGATCGCGGCAATCAAGGCGCTATCCGTTCCGGCGCCGTTAGCATCCAGAATGCGCAGGTTGATGAGATTGACCCTGCTTGCCACTCCCTGCATGTACCCATTGGAAACATATCCATTGCCGGCAATGATGCCGGCAACATGCGTGCCATGGCCGTATTGATCACTGGCGTCAAGTCCGCTGATGAAGCTCTGGCTATAGACGACGCGGGAATAGCCGGTATTGAGGTTCATCAGATCAGGATGGTTCACCCGAATACCGCTATCAATCACCGCCACACCGATGCCCACGCCAGTGTACCCGGCATTAATGACCGCCGTGGATTGCGTGGCGTCAAGGACGAAATCCTCTTGCGATAAATGGATTGTCTTCCGGTCAGGGGTAACGTAAGCAATTTCCGGGTCCTGCTCAAGCACCGGCAGCATATTGGCGGGAATGCGGAATACGGTGCCGTGAATGACGTCAAGGCTGTTCCTGTGCTCGGCCCCCAACCCAAGCATCTTTTGGCGGTGTTTATCCAGAGATGCTCCAGGACGGACCTGCACGATCACATCGATAAGCTCCGTTGTCGCCTGTGCAGTAATCCGTGATCCAAGCTTGATGCGTTTTGCATCAAGTTCGGGCGAGAGCCTTTTCCCCTCGCCAAACGCGAACCTGGTCATCATGAAGAGCAACAGAAGATAAAATATTTGCGCTTTGTTCCTGGTTGTAGTCATAGCAATCCCTTGTTTCCAGGTTCCTCTCGGTACAGCCTATGTGAATGCAGGCCGACTGCCATTGGGACTCTCGTTCTAAGCTATTGATTATTAAATGTTTATATACAGAGTCCCGGATGAAGGGCATATGACAGGTTTGTCCCCATCCTTATCAGAAAGCGACAAATCTGGCACAACCTGGGGGTCTGGCCGAAGATATCGCGAGCTTGTGGGAACCTTGGATGCGGCGTGTGGACAAGCTACTGCTACTGGAAGATGCGCAACTGCTTGTACCCAGTGTATGAAGCGCAACGGGAAGGCCATTGATAGAGCTCAGAACGGCCTAGCAATTCGGCGATGAAGATGAGCAGCTTACTTTGGCAAAATGGCAGTTGTGAATAGCAGTCAGCGATTGACTGTGGACTTGGAAGCCAGCGCGGCTTCGCGAATCTTATGGCCAAGGTCGGCGAAGCTATAGGGTTTGTGCAGAAAAACCGCGTCGAATTCAAGTGCGGCGTTTTCTATTTTCCTCTCTGCATGCCCGGAAACATAGATCACACGCATGCCGGGCCGCATGCCCAGGGCTGACTTCACCAATTCCGGCCCGGGGATGCCTGGCATGATAATGTCCGTCAAAAGAATATCAATGGGCTGCTCATGGGCGCGGCAGATTTCCAGAGCGTGCAGGCTGCTGCTGGCGATAAGCACGTTATATCCCCGCGACTGAAGATATTCACATGTGATTTCTCGCAGCGCGGCTTCATCTTCCACCAGCAGGATAGTTTCTGATCCACCCTCCGCCAGCTCCGCAGGTTGCACTGGTTGCCCGGCCTCTTTCGTAGTTATTGTGACTGGGAAATAGATCCGAAACGTTGTTCCTTGGCCCACGTCACTGTTGACGCTAATGAAGCCACCCGAGTCTTTGACGATGCCATACACTGTTGCCAGTCCAAGGCCAGTGCCTTTGCCGCGTTCTTTGGTGGTAAAGAACGGCTCAAAAATATGCGATTGGATTTCCGCCGACATTCCGGTGCCATTGTCCGCAATGGAAAGCATAACGTAAGGTCCAGGCGGCAACTCCATTCCTCCCGGCTCGATCTGGAGCGTGTTCAGCAGGACATTCTCGGTTTCCAGAACCAGCCTGCCGCCATTGGGCATGGCATCACGGGCGTTGACCGCCAGATTCAGGATGATCTGCTCAATCTGGCTGCGATCGGCTGAAATGGGCCGGACTGCCTGTCCGGGGTGAAAGACGATATGAATGTCCTCACCCAGGAGGCGCGGCAGCATTTTGCGCAGATCGCGCAACACGGCATTGCAGTCCACCAGGGTCTTTTCCGGGGTTTCCTTGCGGCTGAACGCCATCAATTGCTGCACCACGGAAGCAGCGATGGAAGTGGCATCATTAATTTGCTTGATGTAGCCGCCGATGCGCGCTGGTTCTGCTTTATGGTCCTCCAACAGATTGGCACATCCACGGATAATCATAAGCAGGTTGTTGAAGTCGTGCGCTACTCCGCCCGCCAGCCTGCCGATGGCTTCCATCTTCTGCGCTTGTTGAAACTGCCGTTCGAGTACACGCTGCTCTGTCACGTCCTGAACAAATATTTCATACATCGGAGTGCCGCCCGCCTCCGTTCCAAAGCGCCGTCCATCCAGGCGCACGATGATGGTACTCCCATCTTTCCGCCGCCATGTAGTTTCAAGGCAAGAAATAAGCGCCTTCTTGTCCATCTTCGCAACAATTTCATGCTCGGTCTCAGCATTCAGAAAGATGTCACGAACAGGTTTCAGCTTGAGAACTTCCGCCTCGGACCCATATCCCAGTATCTTGATAAAAGCCGGGTTGGCCATCAGTATCCGGCCAGCGTAATTCACAAGACAGATGCCGCAAGGCGCGCCATACACAATAGAGGCATACTCGTGTTCAGATTCACGCAACTCATGCTCTGCTTGGTCGCGTTCCTGGCGCAGCTTGGCCTCATGGATTGCGCGCTCTATGGCAAACGGAAGATGGTCAAGCCTTTCCTTGGGAACATAATCTGTGGCGCCTTCCTTAATGCACTCCATCGCCAACTCTTCCCCTAAGTTTCCAGTAACCAGGATAAAAGGAATGGTGAAGCCTGATTCTCTAAGCCAGCGGATAGCTTCAAGACCTGTCCAGTTGCGTAACTTGTAGTTTCCCAGGATTACATCATAGTTTTTGCTTTGGACTTCACGCTTGAACTGCTCTGCATCACCCACGTTGTTGAGGGTATAGTCCCCTTCGGATGTGAGCCTGCGTTTGCACAGTTCAACATCATGCGGGTCGTCTTCCAGAAGCAATATGCGTATCGGGTGTTCTTTCAAGTTTGTTCAGGAAACTCAACACCTCAAACCCATTTCAGGCCGGAGCCGCGAGTTGAATTTAAATTGTTGAAATGCAAGAACCCTGTCACAAAAAGCATAGCTACAACATAGTGAATTCATTTTACGTCAGGTATTATGCGGCAAAACATAAGAAATGACTTAGATGCGTGAT